>WAHY01000014.1:4565-36954 GCA_009873635.1 Nitrospinota bacterium | reverse complement strand
TTCTCCGATGCAAGTGCTTATAACATTCAATTCAAAGGCTCAAAACCAGTTTTTATCGATAGTCTCTCAATTCAACCCTATCAGGAAGGACAGGTTTGGGAAGGTCACCAGCAGTTTTGCGAACAGTTCCTGAACCCACTCTTACTAAGATCTCTATTGGGAGTCACCCACAATGCCTGGTATCGAGGAAATTTGGAAGGAATACCGTCTGATGAATTCTGCAGAATGGTACCCTGGTATAAAAAGATTTCCAAAAATTTCTTTCTGCATGTAGCCCTTCCATCAAGATTGAACAATCTTGCAAGATCTGAAAAAACTGATTCTTTATCAAATATTAATCAAAACCTTCCACGTGAAACCCTGTCCAGAATTTTCAAACAACTCTACTCCTGGATTGATAAGTTAAAGCCTCTTTCCTCTTCTAACACTACGTGGGGTAACTATGACTCCATACACTGTTACGAAAGTGATGAGGTCACACAAAAACATAACTTCATCACCAACTTCATTCAAAAAACCGAGCCTGAAACAGTTTGGGACCTTGGCTGCAACACCGGAGAATACTCTGAACTGGCCTTGAATGCAGGAGCCCAACATGTCGTCGGCTTCGATTTCGATCAGTCAGCATTGGAAAAATCGTTCGAACGGGCGGAGAAAAACAACTTAAACTTCTTGCCTTTATTTTTTGACGCGGCAAACCCCAGTCCGGATCAAGGATGGAATTCACAGGAAAGGAAAGGTCTGTTGAACAGAATAAATGCCGATGCCGTTCTAGCCCTGGCCTTTGAGCACCACCTTGCCATAGGGCGCAATATTCCATTAGATAAGTTTATCGACTGGCTTATAAATATTGCTCCACGCGGTGTCGTCGAGTTCATCCCTAAAGATGACCCCAACCTCAAGTTAATGCTTAACCTGAGGAAAGACATCTTTACAGATTATAATGAACACACCTTCCGTAATATTTTAGAAAGCAAATGCAGGATTATCAGTTCTCAAGAAATCTCAAAAAGTAAACGCATTCTCTACTGGTTTGAAAGACCCTGAACTTCAGACCCACCAACCTCCAATATTTTATACTTCATGGCGATCAAATCGCCTTCCTGGCAATCAAACCATTGAAACAACATTAAGGATTTTTAATTTCATATTAATGGACATTTAATTTTCAAGCTTTATCCTTATTTCAAGAATATTGATCAATCACGAATGCACCATTATGCTTAAAAATAGAGTTGGAGGATACTCAGCATGAAACAAAAATTAAAATTTCCGATAGTCTTTGCGATGTTTATTTTGATGGTCCTGCCGCTTTCTTACGGAATTGGAACATCAGGTTTTCCAACAGCGGACCCTGCTTTCGGATTAAGCACCAAAGTTAATCCTGTAGGCACCAACTTGATTGTCGACATCGCGAAAAAGAAAAACCCCGCGGTGGTGTTCGTTACATCAAAAACAAAGATTCAACCTGCAAAAGGAAATGGGCCCTTCGGACAGTTTGCTCCTCCATTTAGGGGACGAAGTCCTCGCCCACCAGCACCAGAAGGTGGAACTGGCTCAGGATTCATCATTGACCATGAAGGCTATATCCTTACCAACAACCATGTTGTGGAAGGTGCCGACAAAATAAAAGTAACACTTCAAAATGAAAAAGAATATAAAGCCAAACTTATAGGCTCTGACCCCAAAACGGACATTGCGCTGATCAAAATTGTACAGGAGTATGGTGAAAACACATCCTTCCCCTACTTGACCCTGGGCAATTCTGAACAAGTAGATGTAGGTGAATGGGTGGTAGCTATCGGTAACCCCTTTGGTCTGGACCATACCGTGACCACAGGAGTTGTCAGCGCCAAAGGCAGGAACATAGGTGCCGGACCTTATGACGAGTTCATTCAAACTGATGCCTCAATCAACCCCGGCAACAGTGGTGGCCCGTTGCTTAACATGAATGGTGATGTCATCGGTATTAACACCGCAATCTTTTCCGGAAGCGGTGGAAATGTAGGCATTGGTTTTGCCTTACCCATTAACATGGCAAAAGATATTCTGGACGAACTAAAACAGAAAGGCAGTGTTACACGTGGCTGGCTTGGGGTTATGATCCAGAAAATCACTCCGGAACTGAAAGAGTCTTTCAAGCTTAAGGATACTATGGGAGCACTGGTTAACGATATCGTACCCAATGGTCCTGCCGCTCAAGGTGGGTTGAAACGAGGTGATGTCATCACCCGTTTTGATGGTGTTGAAATCATGTCCATGGAAACACTTCCTAAACAGGTTGCTTCCATCAAACCGGGAAAAACTGTCAAGGTCGAATTAATTCGAGAAGGTGAAGCCAGGGTTCTGGAAGTTAAAATTGAACCCATGAAAGAAGAAAAGCCAGCATAATTCCCCGAGCTTGCAAACAGCAGGCGAACCTCCGAAAGGGGACTGTTTTGTCAAGGGCAGTCCCCTTTCTCTTTATTCCTAATGCTTATTTTAAAAACTGACTGTGAGGAAGCTGGGTCTCACCCATGAGATAAAGGTCTACCGATCTTGCAGCTTCTCTACCTTCAGCAATAGCCCAAACGACCAGTGATTGCCCCCTTGTCATATCCCCTGCCACAAAAACTCCATCTACACTGGTCATTTTCTTATTGTCACAGGCCACATTTCCCCGTGCATCCAAGTCCAT
Source organism: Nitrospinota bacterium (assembly GCA_009873635.1). NCBI lineage: Bacteria > Pseudomonadati > Nitrospinota > Nitrospinota bacterium. The sequence continues at coordinate 34,277 of WAHY01000014.1, read as the reverse complement.
CCCCAACTCATCAAGCATGCCTTCATGGATAGGATGGACAAAACCCATCGCCAGCAGAACAAGCTCGACTTCCAGTTCAAATTCAGAGCCAGGTACCTCCCGTAGTTGAGGTCGGCCTGTTTCAGGATCTGGTTCGCCAAACTCAATTTTCACAGCATGAATTTTGGAAACCTTGCCATCCTTTCCGGAAAACTTTTTTGTAGAAACACAATACTCGGTGATCTTTTCCTTACCTTCCCGTTCATTGGCCTCTTCATGAGAAGATGAAACCCGGAATATTTTAGGCCATTGCGGCCATGGGTTGTCATCACTCCTCGCTTGTGGCGGTTCCGGCAGTAGTTCAAACTGGTAAACATTTTTAGCACCTTGTCGCAGCGAGGTTCCCAGGCAATCTGATCCGGTATCACCACCGCCAATGATCAAGACATTCTTGTCTTTTGCAGTGATTGAAATATCTTCAGGAATCGTATCCCCTTCATTCCTCTTGTTCTGTTGCGGGAGAAAATCCATGGCAAAATGTATACCATCCAGGTCTCGTCCTTGTACTTGAATGTCACGAGGTTTCTGGGATCCGCCGCAAAGCACCACCACGTCAAATTCATTTTTCAATTCTTTGGCAGATTTATTAACCCCTACATTGACTCCTGTCTTAAAAATGACTCCCGATTCTTCCATCAACCTAATTCGACGCTTAACAACCTCTTTATCCAGTTTGAAATGAGGTATGCCATACATCAAGAGTCCACCAACACGATCTTCTTTTTCAAAAACCGTAACCTCATGCCCTGCGGAATTGAGTTGTTCCGCACAGGCCAGTCCGGCAGGACCTGAACCTACCACTGCTATTTTTTTCCCTGTACGAGATTCCGGTTTCTTCGGCTTGATAAAACCTTTTTCAAAGCCTACCTCTGCGATCATCTCCTCAATGTTACAAATTGTCACCGCTGGCTCAGTGATGCCCAGAACACAGGCCCCCTCACAGGGAGCCGGACAGACCCGTCCCGTAAACTCAGGAAAGTTATTGGTCTTCAGCAGTAGTTCAACCGCCTCGCTGTAACGACCTCGATAAACCATATCGTTCCAGTCGGGAATCAGATTTCCCAAAGGACAGCCAGATTCACTTTGGCAGAAAGGAACACCACAGTCCATACAACGTGCACCTTGCTGCTTGTACTTTTCTTCAGAAAAGTCAGCGTAGCACTCCTTTTGATCCTTCAGCCTTTCCTCAACCGGACGGCCTGGCGGTGTCTCCCGCTCATACTCCATGAATCCTTTTATTGCACCCATTTACGCTTTTATATCCTTTCTGGCGGAGAACCTCGTAATTAGCAACTACAAGCGGTCTGCCGCATTAATGAATCAGGCAACCAACATTTCATTTCGTTTTTTACGTTCTTCCACGACCCGGCGGTAATCCATCGGATAAACTTTGATGAATTTAGGTAATGTTGCCTCCCACTCATCAAGCACCTCTTTGGCAACACTACTTTGAGTGTACTGAAAGTGTTCTTCAATCAAACCCTTCAACAGCTCAATATCTTCAGCTTCTTCAACAGGAACCAAATCTACAATGCTTTGATTGCAGTGAATGGGAAAACTGTTATCGCGATCCAGCACAAATGCCAGGCCACCACTCATACCAGCAGCAAAATTTCTTCCTGTTTCACCGAGGACCACAACGGTTCCGCCAGTCATATATTCGCAACCATGATCCCCTACCCCTTCAACCACTGCATGGGCCCCGCTATTACGGACTGCAAACCGTTCCCCGCCAATACCCCTGAAAAAAGCTTTTCCAGATACAGCTCCGTATAGAACGGTATTACCTATTAAAATATTTTCTTCCGGAACCAGAGTCGACTCTTCTGGAGGATAAATAATAATCTTGCCGCCAGAAAGACCTTTCCCAACATAATCATTGGCATCACCTGCCAGATTAAATGTCACGCCAGGCGCCAGAAAAGCACCAAAGCTCTGTCCTGCCGAACCTTTGAAGTTCAAACATATCGTGTTGGAGGGGAGCCCTTCTTCACCATATGTTTTTGAGATTTGATAACTGAGCATCGCACCTGTTGCCCGGTCTGTATTGACAATGGAAATATCTTCTTGAACTTTTTGTTGATTCTCCAACGCTGCCTGGCTCATCTTGATCAAGCGATGGTCCAGAGCATTGTCAAGGTCACCACTCAAATCCTGGGTGCAAACATTACGTATTGCTACATCACTACCCACATCCGGCTTGTGCAGAATACGACTGACATCGACACCATGCGCTTTCCAATGCTCAGTTGCGGAACCCGCTTCAAGGAGATCGACTCTTCCTATCAGGTCATTAAACTTACGTATCCCTAATTCAGCCATAATCTCTCTCACTTCCTGCGCAATAAATCGAAAGAAATTTACGACATAGTCAGGTTTGCCATTGAACTTTTCGCGAAGGACCGGATCCTGGGTGGCTATCCCTACCGAACAGGTATTAAGATGGCATTTGCGCATCAGAATACACCCCATCGTCACCAGTGCCGTAGTCGAGAAACCAAACTCATCGGCTCCCAGGATACCTCCTATCACAACATCACGTCCTGTTTTAAGCTGGCCATCAACCTGGACACGAATTCGACCACGCAAATCATTAAGAACGAGAATTTGCTGAGTTTCAGAAAGCCCGAGTTCCCAGGGCAACCCGGCATGTTTTATGGAAGTTTGCGGTGAAGCCCCGGTTCCCCCATCGTGACCGGCAATCAATACCCCTTCAGCATGGGCTTTTGAAACTCCCGCCGCAATGGTTCCTACACCCGCTTCCGCAACCAACTTGACGCTGACTCTTGCGTCCGGATTAGCGTTATGTAAATCAAAAATTAACTGTTGCAGATCCTCGATCGAATAAATGTCATGATGAGGAGGCGGTGAGATTAAGCCCACACCCGGTGTCGAGTGGCGAAGCTTGGCTATGTATTCACTGACCTTATGTCCCGGCAGCTGCCCCCCTTCCCCAGGCTTGGCGCCTTGAGCAATTTTGATCTGCATTTCATCTGCATTGGTCAGGTAGTAACTGTTCACCCCAAAACGTCCTGAGGCCACCTGCTTGATTTTACTGCGACGTGAGTCACCATTTGAATCGGGAGTATAACGGGCACTATCCTCTCCCCCTTCTCCGGTATTGCTCCTTCCACCCAACCGGTTCATAGCAATCGCAAGGGTTTCGTGCGCCTCACGGGATATGGACCCAATCGACATAGCACCCGTGCAAAATCGTTTAGTGATTTCTTCCAACGACTCCACTTCTTCGATGGGTATCGACTTGGTTTCTTTAAACTCAAACAATCCACGCAGGGTACATTGACGTGTGCTTTCGTTATTGGCTTCCTGTGAGAACTTTTTAAAAGTAGCGTAATCATTCGATCGTGTTGCATGTTGTAATAGCCCGATGGAATTGGGATTGAGCATGTGCTTCTCTTCACCACGACGCCAATGATAATGACCTCCCAGTTCCAGGGCTGAAATGACTTCTTCACCAAATCCCTTTTTGTGGCGCATCAGAGATTCTTGAGCCAGAATATCCAGTTCAGCTCCGCTGATACGAGAAGGAGTCCCTGTAAAATAACCATCCACCACTTTTTCACTCAAACCAACCACTTCAAATACCTGTGCTCCGCGATAACTCTGTATTGTAGATATTCCCATCTTGGCAATAATTTTAAAAAGGCCTTTTCGCGTAGCTTTAATAAAATTTGAAACAGCTGTTTCCGTAGCAATCTTTTCAATAAACACACCTTCATCGGCAATCTGGGCCACAGTTTCATAAGCAAGGTAAGGATAGATGGCACCCGCTCCAAAACCGATCAGCAATGCAAAATGCATCATTTCACGGGCCTCACCCGTTTCAACCACCACCCCTACTTTTGTGCGTGTCCTTTCACGAAGCAGATGATGATGCACTCCTGCAGTAGCAAGCAAGCTGGGAATAGGAACATTATCTTTGTCCACTCCCTTATCAGAAAGAATCAATATCGTGGCACCATTTTCAATCGCCCTGGAAGCCTGCTGGCATATCCTGTCCATAGCTTTTTCCAGTCCAGCTTGTCCCTCTGAAGCCGGAAATAGAATTGGAATCACCTCTGTATTCAGGTCTGTCTGATTAAGGCCGCGAATTTTATCCATTTCATGACCGGTGAGAATAGGATGTTCAACCTTTAGTTTGCGGCAATGCTCTGGCGACTCATCTAGCAGGTTCCTCTCCTTTCCAAGAGTTACCTCCATAGACATGACCAGTTCCTCGCGTATTGAATCAATAGCAGGGTTGGTTACCTGTGCAAACAATTGTTTGAAATAGTTAAAGAGGAGTTGAGGCTTTTGTGATAAGACAGCCAAAGGAGTGTCATTACCCATTGAACCGGTGGCCTCGTTAGCCGACCCTACCATAGGAGCAAGCAAAAACTTCAAATCCTCAATGGTATAACCAAAGGTCACCTGCCTGTTCAAAACAGTTTGATATTCAGGATTAAATTGATAGTTTGTGGAAGGCAGGTCTTTGAGATTGACCTGATTCTCCTCAACCCATTTTGTATAAGGCTTCTGGGTTGAAACTTTAGCTTTGATCTCTTCATCTGAGATGATGCGGCCTTCATTGATATCCACCAGGAACATTTTTCCCGGTTGCAACCGCCCCTTGTATTCAATATTAGCTTCTTCAACCGGAACAACTCCCACTTCAGAAGCCATGATTACCAGTCCATCTTTCGTGACATAATAACGGGAAGGACGCAGGCCATTGCGGTCCAAAACTGCTCCGCAAGTCTCCCCATCCGTAAAAGCAATTGAGGCAGGACCATCCCAAGGCTCCATCATGGAAGCGTGAAACTCATAGAACCCACGTTTATCATCGTCCATGGTTTCATGACCGCTCCAGGGTTCTGGAATCATCATCATCATGGCATGCGGCAGAGACCGGCCTGTAAGGAACAGCATCTCCAAAGCCTGATCAAAATCCGCAGAGTCACTGCCACCCGGAGCAATAACTGGAAGAATCATGTTGATGTCTTCAAATAAAGGAGACTCAAACATCGATTCACGGGCACGCATCCAGTTCTGGTTTCCACGAACTGTATTAATTTCTCCATTGTGCGCAATATAACGAAAAGGCTGAGCTCGCCCCCAGGAGGGAAACGTGTTGGTACTGTATCGGGAATGAGCTAACGCCAATGCAGAGACCATGTTTGGATCCTGTAGATCCAGGTAATAGGTCTCCAGTTGCGGTGCCATCAACTGACCTTTGTAGATCAAGGTCTTGCTTGAAAGGCTGCAGGCATAAAAATTTTCATTATTATCGTTGAGCCCAGCACGTCGAACTCCCCAGGCAGTTCGCTTGCGAACACAATAAAGCCTTCTTTCAAAGGCCAACTGGTCTGCGACACCCGGTCCGGCGCCAACAAAAACCTGTTTTATAACCGGCTCAACAGAACGGGCCGTTTTTCCGATCGTTGAGTTATCAACTGGAACATCCCGCCAGCCGAGAAGCTCCATCCCCTCAGTTAAAATTGCACGTTCCATGATTTCCTGGCCCTGTTTCGTGTCTTCGCCAACAGGGAGAAACACATTTCCTACTGCATAGCGTCCGGCCTCAGGAAGATTAATACCCGCCTTTTTGCATTGCTCCTGGAAAAACCGATGCGGAATCTGGATAAGAATTCCGGCACCATCACCGGTGGCAGAATCTGCACCACAAGCCCCACGGTGCTCCAGTTTCTTAAGGATCTCTAACCCCTGGGTTATGATTTCATGGGACTTTTCCCCCTTCATATTCATGACAAAGCCCACTCCACAACTGTCTTTTTCTAGAGCGGGATCGTAAAGACCCTGTTTTTTTGGAAAAGCGTGCATATTGGTTAAACCATTGAATTATAAATAAATTTAAAACCCCAAAGCACCGAAAGTTCAAGTATTTTCAATGCGGAAAGAGTTATAAAAGCAAGAGTCATGCCTATAGCAAACCCTTGATTTAGATAACCCTAAAGAAGAACCCAACATCATAGAGTAAAAAATTTACACAATAAAGAGTATATTTTGAACAATTTTTGTAGGGTTAGGCGTCTATAAGTGTAAAGGGCCTACACTTGCATACCAACACTCGACTATCAGAGGATCATCTGCATATTATAATTGAAACAACCGGTAAAGTGGCGAGATTCTTCAATCTCTATTCAAAAACATGCACTTTTATCTATTCAGGGCGCAAGGTTAGAAGTTTAATTAACTATTTATGTTTCTAATGATCGTCGATGAAATAATGACTCGCAAGGTCATCACTATTAAGTCTGATCACACTCTTTTTAAAGCTCAGGAATTAATGGTCAAGAACTCTATCCGCCATTTGCCGGTAGTCCACAGCAAAAACCTTGAAGGCATTATTACTGAGAGTGATATTCGCGGGGCATTTATCTCCAAGTCCTCAGGCCCTACAAAGATAAAGGTCCTCGACCCGAAGAAAATGAAAGTCTCGGACTATATGACCCGCAACCCACAAACCGTAGCCCCTGACACAAATGTGGAAGATGCAGCGCTCTTGATTTATAAAAATAAGATCGGTTCGCTTCCCGTAATAGAAAAAAACAAGCTGGTGGGCATCGTCTCAATCCTTGATATGCTGGGGTTGTTCATCGACCTGATGGGCATTATCCATTCCAGCTCAAGAGTCGATGTCATAATGGGCAAAGAACCTAAAAATTTCGAAACCGTGTCAAAAATCATCCACGATCAGGGATTGAATATCATAAGCGTTGGCATGGCCCCTTATGCAAAAAACAAGAAGAAACAGGTGTATTTCTTTCGACTCGATTTATGCGAAACAGCCCCGCTGGTCAAAAAAATCGAGAAAGCCGGGTTTAAGGTGTTAAACGCTATAGATTAACTCTTATCTATTTGCTTTCATAAGTTTCATAAAGAACGGTGGTTTTTAATATTTGTAATTTGGTTGGTAATTCGTTTAGAATAAATTATTACTTACGAAATTTAAACAGGCTTGAGAAAATGTATTACCACTCTAAAAAACAATTCAGTTTACGCTCTTGCCTGGACCTACGCCTACTTTTGGCCCTGCTATAAGGGCGAGTCTTCACCCTGAGCTTCAGGCTCCCCTAACCAGTTTCACATAGCTCCCAACTTATTCACATTCAAATTGGAATCCAGGGAAAAGCAGCTCTGGTATTTAATTGGATACATCTTATAATATTGAATGATACTTTATTTAATCAGGAGGTTTGTCAGTCATGCAACCCGAGAAACTCATCATCTTCGACACCACTTTAAGAGACGGGGAACAATGCCCCGGTGCCAGCTTGAACATCAAGGAAAAACTTGAGATCGCCCGGCAACTAGCTTTGCTTAAAGTAGATGTTATCGAAGCAGGATTTCCGGTTGCTTCTCCAGGAGACTTCGAATCGGTAAAGCAAATCGCTGAAGAAATCCGTGGCTCAAAAATCGCGGGACTTTCACGCGCACTGGAAAAAGATATTGAAGCGACAACCAGAGCCCTGGAAAACGCCGAATCTCCGAGAATTCATATTTTCCTATCTACATCAAAAGTACACCGAGACCATATGGTTGAAAAAGCAAAAGGAGAGATTATTGAAATGGGAGTGAAGGCAATACAATTTGCCCGCAAGTATTTCGATGACGTTGAGTTCTCTCCTATGGATGCAACTCGAACCGAAAAGGATTTTCTCGTTGATGTGACGCGAGAAGTCATTTCAGCCGGTGCCACAACTGTCAATATTCCAGATACAGTGGGATATACCGTCCCAGAAGAGTTTGCCGAGCTCATCCGGCACTTAAAATCCAACGTACCGAATATAGATCAGGCTGTTATCAGCGTACATTGCCATAACGATCTTGGGCTGGCTGTTGCCAATTCAATTGCTGCTGTGCAAGCTGGTGCAAGGCAGATTGAATGCACCATTAACGGTATTGGTGAGCGTGCCGGAAATGCAGCCATGGAAGAAGTGGTCATGGCTGTAAGAACCAGGAAGGATTTTTTCAACTCTGTCTACACAGGTATCGAAACCAAACATATCCAGCCTTGCAGTAAACTTGTGAGCAGCTTGACGGGGTTCTTTGTTCAACGCAATAAGGCGATAGTCGGGAAAAATGCTTTTGCACATGAATCAGGCATTCACCAGCATGGCTTTCTGAAACGCAAAGATACTTTTGAAATCATGGATCCCGCAGATATTGGCGGCGAGGAATCTGAACTGGTCATGGGTAAACACTCTGGAAGAAATGCCCTGCAAAGTAAAGTACAGGAATTAGGATATACGCTGGATCAGGACGAACTGGACAGGCTGTTTCAGGAGTTCAAAGTTCTTGCTGACGAGAAAAAGGAAATTTTTGAAGACGACTTTCACACCCTCATTCAGAAACAAAAATTTTCTGTGGAACAACAAAACACTTACGAACTTGGTTCCATGCAATGTGAGTTTGAATCTGGAAAGGTTCCTGAGGCAATGGTAAACCTGGTTAGCATTGATAAACAGGAACATACCGCCAGTGCCAGTGGCGATGGTCCGGTAGATGCAATTTATAATGCCATTGATAAAATCACCGGCCTCAGTTGCAAACTCCTGGATTACCAGGTCATGGCTAAAACAAAAGGGCAGGATGCGCAGGGAGAAGTCACCGTTCGCGTCAAGCACGAAAAAAGGGAAATACTGGGAAAAGGGGCCGGTGTTAATACACTTGAAGCCAGCGCATTGGCTTATTTGAATGCGATCAACAAACTTCTTTTAAAGACCAAGTCTGGCCCGGTCGAAGGAAGTGAACTTCCAGGACCGTAATTAATAACTCTTTGTTCCTCTTCCGGTTTTCCGGAAGGGGATTTTCTTTTTACCTTTCTTAACAGGTGCATCATTTCCAAAAGAGACACATTATTTAAAAAGGAAAATGTCGGCAGTCGTTTTGAGTTCGACGGATCTGTGGCAAACGTATTTGATGATATGTTGGAGCGAAGTGTACCAATGTATCACGAATGCCAGTCATTGGCAGTGCATTGGTGCGCAAAGTTTGCCCAGCCAAACACTTCTGTTTATGACCTGGGGTGTTCTACAGGAACCCTTCTCTTAAAATTAGCACAATTGATAGATACAAATAAGAATATTGAATTACATGGAGTGGACAACTCTTCGGCCATGCTGGAGAAATCCAGATTAAAACTCAGCCAGTCACCCGTTATTTGCAAATTCCATGAAGCGGATCTGAATGAGGAAGTTCCCATCCAAAATGCATCTGTGGTGGTGATGAACTACACCCTTCAGTTTTTATTGCCGGAAAACAGGGTATCGCTGTTAAAGAATATCTTTAATGGACTGGTTCCTGGAGGATCGCTCGTTCTTATTGAAAAAATAAAGAGCGAAATTCCCGAACTGGGCAGGACATTCATAGACTTTCATCACCAGTTCAAGCGGGACCGAGGGTATTCAAACCTTGAAATTTCCCGCAAACGGGAAGCATTGGAAAATGTCCTCATCCCTCTAACTGTTGAGGAAAATCAAGGTCTCATTAAAAAAGCCGGGTTCAAGGTCGTAGACCTGTTTTTTAAATGGAACAACTTTGCCGGATTTATTGCTTTGAACTAGAAACTATTGTATTCTTAATGCCTTCAAGAGAAACACCGTCAGTTTTAATTGAAGGCAAATCAGGAGAACTTAGCCATGCCTAATTACGATCATACTTGCGAAAAATGCAAAAAAGATTTCGTGGTCGAAATGAAAATTTCAGAAGTGGATAAAAAGAAAGTAACGTGTCCTGAATGTGGGTCAAAGAAGGTTTCGCGCAACGTGACCAACAACACATTTTGGAGCGAAAGCATAGATCGTTATAATTATTCGAAAACCAATAATTAACTCCCTCAATTAACAAATCATGTTGACCCAGGTTCAACCCGGCATTCAAAAATTTCCCGGTCGCTTTGGCGAATTGGTCCAGCTACCCTTGCAGCGCATACATATCGAGCTAACCAATGTTTGCAATTTTGACTGCACATTTTGCCCCAAGCAGGAAATGACCCGTCATTATGAATACATGGACTTTGAAAGGGTCTGTGGAATCATTGACGAGATCGCAGAATATAACATGGCGGAGAAAATTACCTTTCATGTGATGGGTGAACCTTTCATGCATCCCCGGTTCTTTGAAATTCTCGACCATGCTGCTCAATCAGGTGTAAAAACAGGAATCACCACTAATGGGACATACCTTGACGAAGAGATGGCGATCAAGCTTGAAAAAGTGACCGCATCACAGGTGAACATCTCACTTCAAACTCCCGACGAAGAGTCTTTCAAAACCAGAAAATCCAGGCGGATGAAATTCGATGAATATCACAATCGAATTTTGAAGTTCATTGAGGGTTGCCTGAAACAAACCAAGCCGCCAAAAATAAAGGTTCATTTCCTGAATACTTCTATCAAAACCGAGGTTCCGGGAGAAGACTGGAATGTAGGAACCATGAGTGTCATCAACAACACTAAAGAGTTGCGCAAAACCTTTCGTTACTGGGCCAGGGAAGTACACAAAATATGTCCGCCACTCAATGAAGAGAAACGGCAGGAAGTTGAGAAAAAAATAGACAAACTCTCTGCATTCAAATGGAACGTGGTTGAGGTTGCACCAAATATCCACTTTGAAACTTATATTTTAAATACCTGGGGCAACGCGTTTACTGAGGGAGAAAAAGTGGTTCCTTCTAAAACCGGTTATTGCAGTGCATTGACAGACCATTTTGCGATTCTTTGCAGCGGGGATTTAATTTATTGCTGTGTGGATTATGACGGCAAGACCAAAGCGGGAAACGTATTTGAAAACTCTATTACAGAAATCATGAATACCCAGCCGGTTATTGATGCTGTGGAAGGTTTTCAACAGAACAAGGTCATACACCCGCACTGCCAGAAATGCCTGGGTGGAAGCACCTGGTTAAAATCGCTTATAAATAGTGTCGGTTCAATCATTATCTGGAAACACCTCAAGAAATTCTTTTATAAAACAAGCTAAAAACAGTCGGGATGTAGCGCAGCCTGGTAGCGCACCTGCTTCGGGAGTAGGGGGTCGGAAGTTCAAATCTTCTCATCCCGACCAGTTTTCTGTTCCCTCCCTGATTCACTCAATACCTTATTAAAACATTTCTTAAGTTAATCCACTTGTATTTAAGCCTGCAATGGTAATAGCTAGCAATCTGCAAAAATCTTTTGGCCCGCAAGTTCTTTTTGAAGATGTGTCTTTTCTCATCAATAAAGGAGAACGGGTTGGATTGGTTGGTAAAAACGGGACAGGAAAATCTACTCTGTTCAAAATGATTCTGGGGCAGGAAAGGCAGGACTCTGGGACACTTTCAACACCTAAAGGATACAGGGTTGGAGCATTGGACCAGCACATCCATTTCACTCATTCTACTGTGCTTGAAGAATGTATTACGGCCCTTCCGGCTGAAAAACAGTGGGATCATTATAAGGCCGAGATCATTCTTTCTGGACTCGGCTTTTCCGAAGCAGACTTCCAAAAAGATCCCACCACCTTCAGCGGTGGATTCCAGGTAAGAATTAATCTCTGCAAGGCGTTATTAGCTGATCCCAACATGCTTTTACTTGATGAGCCTACTAACTATCTCGATATTCTATCGCTTCGCTGGCTCAAGGACTATTTGAATAAATGGCCTGGGGAAATGATACTGATCACACATGATCGTGACTTTATGGATAAGGTCACCACCCACACATTGGGTTTGCATCGTAAACAAGCCAAAAAAGTCAAGGGAGACACGATCAAATACTATGAAATGATCATTCAAGAAGAGGAAACCTACGAACAAACCCGTAAAAACCTTGAGAACAAGCGCAAGGAAATGCAATTGCTGGTAGACAGGTTTCGAGCTAAAGCTTCCAAAGCCTCCATGGCTCAGTCTCGATTGAAGATGATGGAAAAAATGGGAACCATGGAAAAACTGGAAACTGAGAAAAACCTTGGCTTCAGGTTTAACCACCTCCCCTGTCCGGGAAAAACTATCATGAACATTAAGGACCTGTCTTTCTCATACGATGGCAACCCGGTAAACAATATATTCTCAGGACTTAACTTTTCTATTGGCCGGAAGGACCGTATAGGAATCATTGGAGCTAATGGAAAAGGAAAGTCAACTTTATTAAATTGCCTCGCAGAAGAGTTGACCCCTACCTCAGGTTCCATTAACCGGCATCCTTCAACCCGTCCGGGGCACTTTGGTCAAACAAATATTGACCGGCTCGAACCTAAAAACAGGGTCTTGGATGAAATCTTGCGTTCCAATCCGAATCTTTCCCTGCAAGCTGCTCACAGTATTTGCGGCGCTATGATGTTTGATGGAGATTTAAGTAAAAAGAAAGTGAGCGTGTTATCTGGAGGAGAGAGAAGCCGGGTTTTGTTAGGAAAAATTATCTCCCACCCGACAAACCTTTTACTGCTGGATGAACCTTCTCATCATTTGGATGTAGAGTCCATTGAATCCCTGATTGAAGAACTCAATGATTACCAAGGTGCATTGGTGATTGTTACCCATTCCGAACTTATTCTCAAAACCCTTGCCAAAAATTTAATCATTTTCCACAAAGGCAACGCAGAATACTTTCATGGCGGATATGAAGATTTTCTCGAAAAAGTGGGTTGGGAAGGAGAACCGATGGCCGAGAAAAAGGCAAAAACCAAAATAAATAAAAAAGAAGCACGAAAACTACGCGCTCTGGAGCGCCAGAAAATTCAAGCAGGTCAATAAAGATCAAAACCAATACCTCAAAGTCGCTGGCAAGGCTCTGCATAGTATGGTAAAAAGTATTTCCGACAATTGTCATAAAAATAGGGCTATACTCTGGTTTGTAAAATTTAACTTCAATCCCTACAGATTTTTTCTTTTTTCTCTTCATGATTGAAAAAATTAAACACGAACCCGGGAGAATAACCCGGGAAGCTCTCAAACTCTGGTTCAAACACCACCTTAAGTACACCCTGGTCGACGATAAATATTCAGCGACAAAAGTGGACCATTTCATCAGCCTGGCTCTATCGGTTCGGGATCACCTGGTCAACAAATGGCTCCAGACCCAGCAATCGTATTACGAAAAAAACGTGAAAAGGGTGTATTACTTTTCCATGGAATTTTTGATTGGTCGATTGCTGACCAACAACCTGATCAACCTTGGAATTTATGATGAATATAAAATGGCCTTGGAGGAGTTGGGGCATATTATTAATGAATTGGAAGAATCTGAAGTAGAAGCCGGTCTGGGAAATGGAGGACTTGGACGTCTTGCGGCCTGCTTTCTAGACTCCATCGCCACACTGGGAATTCCAGGATATGGGTATGGCATTCGCTACGAGTTTGGGATTTTTTATCAAAAAATTATCCAGGGTTATCAGGTCGAAACAGCTGACAACTGGCTGCGGGTGGGAAACCCCTGGGAAATCCCACGTCCACGCTCACTGTTCCCTGTTAAGTTTTATGGCCGTGTAGAAACAAGCCAAAATTCACAAGGCGAAAAAGAGCATAAATGGATCGACACCCAGGATGTCATGGCCATGGCTTATGACATTCCTGTTCCGGGATATAAAAATAACACGGTCAACAACCTTCGCTTATGGAGCGCACGTTCCAGTCGAGAGTTGGATTTGGAGTATTTCCAGGCCGGAGATTATTTTCAAGCAGTGCAAAATAAACATGAGAGCGAAATCATTTCCAAAGTATTGTATCCGGCTGATCATAATCAATTAGGAAAAGAGTTACGATTTAAACAGGAGTATTTTTTCGTTTCAGCATCCCTAAGCGATATTATCCGGCGGTATAAGAAAAGGCACGCCAACTTTGATGAGTTTAGCAACAAAGTTGCCATCCAGTTGAATGATACACATCCCGCATTAGCGATTGCCGAACTAATGCGCATTCTGGTCGATTCCGAAAAACTTTCCTGGGACAAGGCCTGGGAGACAACTGTCAAAACATTTGCGTTCACAAACCACACCATACTTCCGGAGGCCATGGAAAAGTGGTCATTAGAATTATTCGGAAGAGTCTTACCCAGACATCTCGACATTATCTTTCAAATCAACCAGGAGTTTATGGATCAGGTTCAGGAAAAATATCCAGGCGACCTGGGCAAGATGAATAGAATGTCATTGATCGAAGAGAACCATACAAAATATATACGTATGGCAAATTTATCAATCATTGGAAGTCACTCCACAAACGGAGTAGCGGAATTACATTCAAGCATATTGAAGGATAAAGTTTTTTCTGACTTTCATGAAATGTTTCCCGGTCGGTTTAACAATAAAACCAATGGCATCACCCCCCGTCGCTGGCTGAAAGGATGCAATCCAGAATTATCCAAACTGATTACAGAATATATAGGAGACTCATGGGTCAGGGATTTAACAGAATTGAAAAAACTGCAGGATCATATTGACGATTCACATCTAGTTGATCGGTGGAAGAAGATTAAATCCGATAATAAAAAGAAACTGGCAAAATACATTCAGAAGAACTTAAGTGTTGAAATAAGTCCAGACTCCCTCTTTGAAACACAGATCAAGCGAATTCATGAATATAAAAGACAGGTGTTATGCGCACTTCATGCCATCGCACTTTATAATCGAATACGTAAAGACCCGGAGAGCTTTAAAATATCAAGAAGCATTATGTTTTCAGGTAAAGCCGCCCCCGGTTATGCAATGGCCAAGCTAATCATTAAGTTCATCAGCAGTGTTGCAGATACTATCAATAGCGATACGAGCTTACGTGGAAAACTAAAAGTTTTATTTCTACCAAATTACTCCGTAACTCTGGCGGAAAATATTATCCCCGCTTCAGACCTTTCTGTGCAAATTTCGACCGCTGGCATGGAAGCATCCGGTACTGGCAACATGAAACTATCTCTCAATGGGGCTTTAACTGTAGGAACGCTGGATGGTGCAAATATAGAAATCATGGAGGAAGTGGGTAAAGAAAATATCTTCATCTTTGGTTTGAACGCCCAGGAAGTCATGGAGAAAAAACAAGCTGGTTATCGCCCCAGAGAAATTTATGAGCAAAATCAGGAGCTTCGGGAAGTACTAGACATGATTCGGAAA
Organism: Nitrospinota bacterium; assembly: GCA_009873635.1. Taxonomy (NCBI): domain Bacteria; kingdom Pseudomonadati; phylum Nitrospinota; species Nitrospinota bacterium. The sequence goes on along the minus strand of WAHY01000014.1, from coordinate 19,136 downwards.
GGTTATTTCTTAGGCCAACAGCCAGCTCTGTTCCAACCCATTCTGGAGAATCTATTGGACCATGGAGATCCTTATATGGTTTTGGCAGATTTCCAGTCGTTCTGCGACATTCAAGACCAAATAAGCCATGCTTATGCAGATTTAGATACATGGACAAAAAAATCCATTATCAATGTATCGCAGATGGGAAAGTTTTCCAGCGACCGATCAATAAGACAGTATGCTGAACAAATTTGGAATGTACCCATTACCCCACAAAGCTAAACTCTTAATACCTGTCATGGGCTTTTGTTATATCAGCAAGGTTCTTCGCGTCATCTTCTGACCATTGCCCCGGAAGCAATCTCCACTCCCAATTGTTTTCAGTAGTTCCCGGGCGATTCATGCGTGCCTCATTCCCCAGTCCCAGCACATCCTGGAGTGGAAGAACAACCGTATCGGCAATTGATCTCATTGCAAGTGTTATCATTTCCTCAGCAACGTGACCAGAGTCCACCTGTTTTTCCAAAGCTGTTTCCAAATTGATTTTTCCTTCATTCCCCAGTTCCCCATCAAACCAACCACGTATGGTATTGCAATCATGCGTTCCCGTATAAAGAAAACAGTTCTTCACATGATTATTTGGAGCATAAGGATTTTGTTCCATATCCCCATCAAAAGCAAAAATTAAAACTTTCATACCAGGAAACCCAAACTGAGTCATTGCCTCTTTAACATCATCAGTAATCACACCCAGGTCCTCGGCAATAACAGGAATGGACTCAAACTCCTTTTGTATTCTTGTGAAAAACTCAACTCCTGGGCATTGCTGCCAACGTCCATTTTCTGCGGTTATATCGCTGGCGGGTATCTCCCAGGCAGCGAGGAAACCTCTAAAATGATCTATACGAATCAGGTCAAACAATTTCAGGTTATGCTTCATTCTTTCAAGCCACCAAAGGAAATCATTCTCACGAAGAGTATCCCAATCAAAAACGGGATTACCCCATCGTTGTCCTGTTTCACTAAAGTAGTCAGGTGGAACCCCGGCAACAACAACAGGTTCCATGTTCTGGTCAAGTTTAAAAAACTCAGGATTTGCCCAGACATCAGCACTGTCATGATTAACGTAAAGGGCTACATCGCCAAATATACGAACGCCATTCTTCTTGCAATATTCCTGCAATTCATTCCATTGTCTGAACAAAACAAACTGAATATATTTTTCCTGCTCAACAAGGTCACCCAATCTTGCAATATACTTTTCAACTGTATTTCTTGTTTTAATACCCTGTGGCCATTCACCCCAGGAATGCCCATCGAAATATTTTTTGAGAACAGAAAAAAGGCTGAAATCTTCCAGCCAATAAGAGTGGGCAGCGCAAAACTTTTCAAATTCATTTTTATCCACACGTCTGCTAAATCTTGTGTAGCTTTTTGTCAGTAGCTGAATCTTAAAATCCAAAACAGGAGAGTATTGAACCCTATGGGGAGAACACTCGAAATCAACTTCCAAGTCACTTTCTTCCAGATATCCATCACGAAGCATAAGTTCCGGGCTGACAAACAAAGGGTTGATCGCAAATGCTGAAGTACAGCTATATGGTGAGTTTCCAAATGACGTAGGGTTTATTGGAAGAATCTGCCAGATAGCCTGACCTGACAACTTGAGCATATCAACAAACTCATAGGCTGAGGGCCCAAAATCTCCCACACCATACTTTGATGGCAGAGAAGTAATATGAAGAAGAATTCCACTGCATCGAGATTTATTCTGCTGTGACATATATATTTATGATCTTAATATTAAATAAATAAACCCCGGACTTCAGGCTGGGAGATCCAGCGTGGCTGTTTTGACTATATTAGAATAAATTTGACCTCCATTCGCCTTACCCTTTAAATTGCTCACTGCCAGTTCAAGTAACTTCACAAAGTCAGGCTCTAACGAATCCCCAGAAAGCTCCTCGGCAAACTGAATAACTCTTCCCGCGTATAATAAAATCTGCTCGGTTTCAATTCCAGATATATCGTTAAAAAACCATCCGCAACTGGTATACATGAGCATTGAGTGGCGTTGCATTTCCAATAGTTTGATAGCAGTGTCCTTTTCGGTATGATTCAAACTTCTGCCGCATTGCTCATCCAGAAAAGAACCTCTATCAAACCAGCTCAAAAAGGTATTGATATATTGATTCTTTGCTTCCCAGGAATCTTTAAACAAATCCTTGCCTTTATCAGTAAAAATAGCATCAGACCTGAATCGTAACCAGTCTAGAGCATGTCTGAGTGGTGCTCTCCAATGCTGGTTCCACTCAGGGTGTCCGCCAGTTTGACAACCGCAATGAAAAGCCCAGCGCGCAACTCCGTGGGAGCAACTCCATGAAGTCCTTTCCTTTATTTCAATCTCTTGTTCAGCAGGGAACTTTTCTAAATATTCTGCATAATTGGTCAACTGTGCGTCAGACTGACTCTCAATATACTGGATAGCGAAGGCCAATGCCATATCACCAAATTTATGATGATGACCGTAGGTTTCCCCATCGGTGGCGATACTGAGCAAATGAGGTTCTTCCCGCTTATCCGTCAGCAATAATTTTTCAGCAAAACATTGGCCGTCCCGCAGAAGATTTTCAAATGCCAAAGATCGGGATAAAGGGCCATTATAAAAGAAAACATCGATAAATTTTCCCTGCTGTAGTTTTACCTTGTAAGGACGATAAATATCCAGCGGCTCAGACTTATCTTTAAAAGTTATAATTTTTCCTGCTTGATGAGGGGCTAAAATTGTAAACCGAATCCCCAGATCCGCCATTATCTGAAGTGTTTCCAAATCCACCGCCGTTTCTGGAAGCCACATTCCACTGGGAAAACGTTTGAAACGGTATTCAAAATCCCTGATCCCCCAATAAACCTGGGTGTATTTATCGCGAGTGCTTGCCAAAGGCATGATCATGTGAGAATAGCATTGTGCCATCGCAGAACCATGACCTGAAAAGTTTTGCTGGCTGATTTTATCTGCCTCCAGCACCATCTGGTAGGTATCTGGGGACTTCGACTCCATCCAACTCAACAAAGTCGGACCAAAGTCAAAACTTATTCTCGAGTAATTATTAACTCTATCGATAACCGCGCCTTTCTCATCAAGGATACGAGCCTGTGTATTTGGAGCGTAACACTCAGAGTTAATACGCTCGTTCCAATCATGAAAAGGGTGTGCTGAGTCCTGCAAGGGAATAGCATCCAACCATGGGTTTTCTCTGGGCGGTTGATAAAAATGCCCGTGTATACAAATGTACCTATTCATAAAATCAGAGTTTATTTCTGGGAAATTACAGAGCACATAACAATCATTTCTGATATTTCAAAAAGATCGCCGCAAGTGGAGGCAGGACCACATTTATTGAACAATGGCGACCATGCCAACTCAGGGATTCACTTTGAACAGGTTCCGGATTACAGACCCCTCCCCCTCCAAACTCTTTGGCGTCGCTATTGAGAACCTCTTTCCAGGTTCCTTCGCAAGGAACTCCAATACGATAATCCATCCGCGGAACAGGAGTAAAATTCAAAGCGATAATAATTTTATCATCAGGATCCTTTCCTTTGCGAATCAGAACAAGGATACACTGCTGAGAGTCACTACAATCAATCCATTCAAATCCATCATGAGAAAACTCATTTTCAAATAAAGCTGGCTCATTGACATAAAGCTGATTGAGGCATTTAATCCAATGTTGCACTCCTTTATGATTAGGATATTCCAGAAGGTGCCAATCAAGGCTTTGATCATGGTTCCATTCAGACCACTGACCGAACTCCCCCCCCATAAATAAAAGCTTTTTACCGGGCTGGGCAAACATATGCCCAAATAAAAGCCTCAAGTTGGCAAACTTTTGCCAGTCATCCCCGGGCATACGGCCAATCAGAGAACTTTTACCGTGGACCACTTCATCATGTGACAAAGGTAAAATGAAATTCTCATGATAAGCATACAACATACGAAATGTTAAATGATCATGATGAAATTTTCTGTGGACCGGATCTTTTTTCATATACTCCAAAGTGTCGTGCATCCAACCCATGTCCCATTTCATTCCAAAACCCAACCCCCCTACATACGTAGGTTTCGAAACCATTGGCCAGTCTGTAGACTCTTCAGCAATAGTATGGGCATGAGGGAACTCCCCATAGACTTGCTCATTAAACTTACGCAAAAAATCTATGGCCTCAAGGTTTTCCCTTCCGCCATGAATATTTGGAACCCATTCCCCATGTTCTCTTGAATAATCCAGGTAAAGCATAGACGCTACCGCGTCAACCCTCAGGCCGTCTATGTGAAATACATCCATCCAGTAAAAGGCGTTACTGATCAGGAAACTTGCTATTTCATTACGTCCATAATTAAAAATATGCGATCCCCAATCAGGATGAAATCCCTGCCGATCATCGGCGTGCTCATATATATGAGTTCCATCAAACAATCCCAATGCAAATTCATCGACTGCAAAATGAGATGGAACCCAGTCAAGGATTACCCCAATATTGTTTTGATGGAGATGATCGATAAGAAACATGAATTCTTCAGGTGTCCCATAACGACTTGTCGGAGCAAAGTATCCCGTGCACTGGTATCCCCATGAAGCATAAAAGGGATGCTCCATAACAGGAAGAAATTCGACATGAGTGAAATGCATTTTTTTCAGGTAGTCTGTCAAAACAGGAGCCAGTTCCAGGTAGGTGAGATATTCATTTTCATTCTTGCGCATCCAGGAACCAAGATGCATTTCATAAATGGAAACAGGGCTGCTATGAAAGTCATGCCTCTTGCGTCCTTGATCCATCCAGTCATGATCACTCCATGAGTAATCTGTATCCCAGATAATACTTCCAGTCTTAGGGGACTTTTCACAAAATTTTGCGAAAGGGTCAGCCTTTTCTACCCTGTAATTATTCTGATGGGAATTAATGAAATACTTATAAATATTACCTTTTTCAACTCCAGCGAAGAAACCTTCCCAAATTCCCGACTGTTGCTTAGGACGCAATGGGTGTTTTCCCTTTTGCCATCCATTGAAATCGCCAACCACGTCGATGGATTTCGCATTGGGAGCCCAGACTGAAAAGTAAGTTCCTGCAACCCCGTCTACCTCAACCCTGTGAGCACCCATCTTTTCATAAAGATGAAAATGATTTCCCTCATTAAATAAATGCAAATCATCATTTGTTAACAGAGAAAAAGACATTGCTGCTTCAACACCAGTTTTTGAAGAAATTTTTGACACGCTTCGAACCATTTTTCCAGATAATATAAAGGTTCAGTATTTGCAGTCGATTAGAATGACAAAGCCTTATAATAGCATCACGGTGGCGTTATGAATGATAAAAAAGATCCCGATGACTACCTGAATTTCAGCCGTAGTCAGTTAAGAGGAGATATAAAAGACCTTGATGCTGATACCCGAGAAAAATTGATGCAGTTAAGGCATCGTGCCATGGAGTCCACCTTGGAGGGAACTAACCGTTTCCCGGACTGGGCAACCCTCCCCATCATAGCATTTATATCCGCACTGCTTTTCATTTTACTGGTCTACTTTAAGCCAAAACTATCAACCAAAATTGATGAAAAACCGGTAGACCTGGAAATCCTGCTTTCCAGCGATTCTCTCGAATTTTATGAAAACCTTGAGTTTTTACAAAAGTGGAAGGATGGAAGTTTTGCAAACCAGAAAGAAGATAATTAATCTAACTTTGCTTCTATTAGTTGTGATTTTTTCAGAAACCCTGGCCTGGTGCCAGGAAAGTGGCATTGAATGGGATGCTTTGAGCCCAGGAGAAAAGCAAATTCTGGCATCTCTTCAGGACAAGTGGAACACGCTTTCGCCCGAAACTCAAAATCGGTTGAACGCGGGAGCCAGAAAATGGAATGCATTGAGTGTGAAACAAAAAAAGCCTTCAAACAAAAACTCCAGACATGAAAACAAATATCAAAAGACCAGAAAAATCTGATTCGTAAACAATTCAAGAAATTTCAAAACTTGCCCGACACAACAAAACAATTGCTACGTAATACATACGAAGATTTTAAACATCTCCCACCAGATAAACAAAAGTCCTTGTTAACCATGCATAACGAAAGCTATCAATAGGAATCGTCTTCTCGACCCGTTTTCAACTTCTAAATTTTAAACAGAAGATAACTAAATTGGTCTAACCAGGCTCAAAGACCAGAACCTGAACGAGTGGTTGCACACCTGAATCCAACATAGTGAAACTTGTGAATAGGCAGGCTGTATATTCTGTGAGAGGACTTCAAACTTCCAACTCCATTGCGCCATGACCCCCCTCGAACCACCTTCCCCCCATTCTCATGATCACTCCCAGTCCATTCCCATACATTACCTGCCATGTCATAGAGTCCCAAATTGTTAGGCTCTTTCTCCCCAACATTATGGGTTTGCTTATCAGCATTTCCCTTATGCCAGGCATAATGATCTGGTTGCCCATCTCCCCAGAAGAAGGAAGAGGTTGAACCAGCACGAATAGCTATATCCCATTCGCGCTCTGTCGGCAAACGCTTCCCAACCTTCTTGCAATAAGAAGCAGCCTGATTCCATGTCACTTTTTCTACAGGACGATCATCTCCTTTGAAATAAGAAGGATTCAGATGCATAACTTTAAAATATTCTCTCTGCGTCACTTCATATCTGTCGATATAAAAGCCGAGTCTTCCCTCTTCAATTCGCGTTTTATTGATCGATGGGACATAAACCATATCATGATTAACCACATCTTCGGCTGATGTCGACACCGCCCATAAAGTAATTAGAAATAAACCACGTAAACTTTTCACAGCACTCTAGCGGGGGCGATTTCTTCTATCCATCGGGGCATCAAACGGTTTATCACAATGAGGACACTTCATGGGTCTGGTCTTTGGTTTCTGTAACTCTTCAATGAAACCATAAGCAATAATTCCGACAGGAAGTCCAAATGTTCCCAGACCTAAAATTGAAATAAAACCTCCAAATATTTTTCCCAACGTTGTAACAGGATATACATCTCCATAGCCTACGGTTGTCATGGTGGAAACAGCCCACCACATGGCTGCGGGAATGCTTGAAAATGCATCAGGTTGGGCTTTGTTTTCGATGAAATATATAACTCCCGACGCAAAAACAAGCATACCCATCGTTACAGCCAGAACGATGAACAACTCTTGCCTCGTATCCCTTAATACCGATTTAAACAAGTGCAAAGATTTTGAATATCTGGCCATTTTGAACAAGGTAAAGAGTCGGAATAAACGGAGCACCCGAAGAAAACGCAAGTCCAGCTCAAAAAAGAATGGGAGATAAAAAGGAATCACGACAACCAAATCAATAATAGCTGCGGGGGTGAGCATATATCGAATTCGCCCCATGATCGGACTGCTATATTCCTGCTTCAGGTTACAAGTCCATAGGCGCAAAATATATTCAAGAGTGAAAACGAACATAGAAAACCACTAGAAAGTTCCTGCATTGTTTCTACAGAAACCGCAAAGACATTGAGAATAATCAGGGAAATAATGAAAATATTAAAACCCCGGCTTAAAAAGTCGCTTTTAGACTCCGGCTCAAGAATTTCACCTATCCTTTGTTTCATGAGTTAATTTTCCAGATAAGATTCATCACGTCAGGTTAATGTTCAAGGCAACAGACAATATATTGACATATTTGAAAGAAATAGAACTTGCGGAAAAAATCCAAGAAGTTTCTAAACCAACATATTTAAAGGACTTATATAGGTCCTCCCCAGAGGCTAAAGTTTGGCATAAAACTTGCCGTTAATAGAATTAATAAAAATATTTTCTGAATCAATTTAGGAAGGTAAACAACCATGGAAAAGGTTAAGACAGCATACCCCATCACTGAAAATACCCAGGACTCGTTTGTATTCAAAAGTGTTGTTGCTTCTTTAGCAGGAGCTTCTATTCCCGCAGTCATTTTCTATTTTCTAATGTGACAGGTGACCAGCCTATCTGGTGGATTTAGATCACTGTTCCTCTACTTTTATAAACAAGATCCTTTTATCAACTTTCCTAGACTTATTTCTACCGGCAATTTGTAAATCCTGACTATCTTGCCCCTGATTTAATCCACCCAATTCAATCCATTCACCAACTCTTCCTTTTACAACTACATTCAAACCTGACGTTTCTATCCTCCAATTCGTAATCTTTGACTGTTGCGGTGATATTTAAAGGACCATTTGATAGTCCCGAATATAAGGTGGTTTGACTTTACCCGTAATTTATATCGGTTGTTTATATACAAACTCAAACCTAAAGATGTATTCCCCAATTTTTACTTTGTTATATGTCAAATTTATCGAAAAAATAATTGTTTTGTATTAAAACCGGTGTATACAGATTCAGGGGCACTTTGTATTGAAGGAAATCAGCTAGTCTTTAAAGGTGTGTTCCGCGATGAAACCTTCAAGCCCGAAAACATAATACAAGTTGGAAAAAAGAGTTCTAAAAAAATTAAAATTCGTACCCAACAAAGCGGAATAAAAAATACTGAAGTTTTCTTATTAACTTTAAAGGAAAAATTTTATCCGTTTAAAAGCCGTCAGGACCGCGACGATATTTTTAACAACCTTATTTCCCAGTAAAGCTCAAACATCCTCCTAAATCACACTTCGAGCCAAGTTGATTGAACTGAAGAGTCCAAAAAGTTAGAATGGATGTATTCAAGCATGCTGAAAATCTAAAAGATCACCAACAATGCCTCAATCCACAACCAGAAATTATTATAAAATTCTTGGCATCACCCAGAAAACCTCTAAAGCTGATATCAAGAAACGATACCGCGAACTCGCGAAAAAATACCACCCCGATACCAATTCGGGAAGCAAAGAGGCCGAGGATAAATTCAAAATCATCTCCGAAGCCTACGACGTATTGACTGATGCAAAAAAGCGGAAGGCTTATGACCGAGAGCGTTCCTACAAGAAGAAAGCCCCACGTCGTCCAAAAAATCAACCGGACTGGAATCAGCCTCCCGGTGGTTTTGGACGTGATGATCGGCAACAAGGTTATGAAGAACCATTCGCCCAGGAACCGGAACCCATTGATCCGGATATGCCCACCTCTGGTTTTGACCTTCAGTTTATGGTCGATGTTCCTTTACCTGTTGCGGCGCTAGGGGGAACGATTCCTTATTCATACGAAAAATATGTACGCTGTGAAGAATGTGAGGGAACAGGCACTCAGGGAAGTGATGAATGCCCGGAATGTCAGGGAAAACAACTGGTCGTCCGCCCGGTCAGCCTGGATGTAAAAATTCCCCCTGGCGTTGCCGACCAATATACCCTGTCATTTATTAAGGAAGGTGGGGAAGGTCGAAACGGAGGTCCACCCGGAGACCTGTTTTTAAAAGTCTGCATTCAACCTCACCCCAGGTTCAAACGTGTCAAAGACGATATCATCCATGAAGTGACCATCTCTTCCAAACTAGCTGAACAAGGGGGACCGCTGGAAGTCGAAACACTGAATTCCAAAACAACAATTCAAGTGGAAGAAGAAACACTGATTGGAGAAGAGATACGTATACCTGGAGAAGGTTCGGCTATAAACTGGGGGAAAAAGCGTGGAGACCTCATCATCAAATTCAATATCGAGGACAATTAAGCATGAAGTTCATATTGTTCATGATAGCTTTTGCCTTGGTTCTGGCGTTAATTATATGGCTTATTTTTAGACAAAATAAAACCCGGACTAAAAAACACAAACCAAAACTAAAAAAAGTACCACAAAGAAAAATAGAAAAGTTAAAACCAGCCACCCTTACAGACGAAGAGCGCAAAAAAGCGACTGAATTACTGAAAAAGAAGCCGGTAGTGGTCAGTATGGTTGTGAAGCAGTGGCTACGCGATCAATGAAGTCTAACCCTTGCGAGCTCTAACCTCTGCAGCATGGGCTCTAGCCCTTTTAAGCATTGCTGCTCTTTCTTCTGAGGAGAAGTCTTTTCTCGGGATTGGTTTTGGTGTTCCTCCTGAAGCTTTGGGTGCCGCAGGCGCAGCGGCAGGTGCCGCCTTGGCTTCTTCTACCGGAGCCTCAGTTGGTTTCGCTTTTTCAGCAACCGGTGCAGGTTCAGCACCTCCAGCCTTGGCGGGTGGAGCTTCTCCCTCTTTACGGATCAATCGCATAGACGACCAAACTTCAGTTGTGGGGTAAGGTGTATCAACACCAATCTTTAAGTCCATACGGATGATCTTTTCATCGGAGCACTCAGATATCCATGTATTGGATGCTCCACCAGGCGCAAAAATAGAATCGATGGGATAGCTTGTTCCATTTTTATCAACCAGGGATTTAGTGCCCGTCTTATCGAAAAGAGTTAAAGCTTCAGCCTTAGTTGGAATCCGCCAATTATCGTAACCACCAAATTTATCTTTATTCGAATTGACCCAGTCTACATACTGACAATGATCTTGCCAGGTATAAAACTTTTTCATATCAAGCCAGGCATCCGTCTTCTTCCACATATAACCCGTGTTGGGGTCTGTAACGGTCCCATCACCATTGTCGACATAGGGTTTTGATTCTGGGGCAGCTTTTTTTGCAGCCTCTTTTTTTTTGGCGGCTGCAAGTTTTGCTTTTTCAGCGGGAGATAAAGCTTCTGACATACTTAACCTCTATGAACCGGTTCTTCTAAAATATCATTCAAATCTTTACCCGTATCAGTAAGGTCTTTTAAAATCTCACCCAGCTTGGACGCAGAATAAGATTCTAATCTGGAGTGATAATCGTCTCTGTAGTCTGCGGCATTCTTACGTATCCAATCCACAGCCACCTGCTCCTTAGTATCACAACTCATATTTGCGCATTTCTTATCCAGCAGATTAGTCTGGGATAAACGTATAATTTCGCAAATCAAATCTTCTTTGATCCGGCTCATACTAAAATTTTAACACAAAATGATACAGGAATTTAGCCTTTTGACCCTAAAAAGGGGCCACTCTATAACGGTTTTTAAGGCTTGTCAACGTGATATTTGAAAACCGATATACCTTATTGTTTTTTATTGTATTATTGTTATTTTCCGATTGGCAAAAAGTGCCATTTCACCCCATAATTTTGAGCTCTAAATTTGTAGGAATGAGTCGTCATCATTTACCCTTTGAAGAACGTGGGTCGAGGAACTCTCGCAGACCATCTCCTAAAAAGTTGAACGACAAAATAGTCAAAAAAATTGCAAGAGAAGGAAACAAAATGAGATGAGGATAAAACTTTATAGCCGTCCAACCATCATTGGCAAGTGTCCCCCAACTACTGAATGGAGGTGATATTCCCAATCCAATGAAACTCAATGTTGACTCGGCCAGAATTGCCATAGGAATGCGAAAGCTCAGAGTCACTACCAGAACACCCAGAATATTGGGGAGAATTTCCCGCAAGAGTATCCTTAAAGGGCTTGCACCCAGAGCACGGGCTGCCTGCACATAGGGATATTCCTTGATCCTCAGAACTTCTCCGCGGACCAGCCTGGCAACTGTAACCCAACTCACAAGCGTCAACGCAATAAAAACTCCCGCAACTCCTCTCCCCATCAATACTGTTATCAGTATAATCATCAACAAGTCGGGCAGAGCAAAAAGCACATCCACCAGACGCATCATCAGGTTGTCCGTTTTACCACCAATATAAGCTGAAATTGCGCCATAAACTGTTCCTACTAACAACGCAAACAAAGTTGTGAACACTCCAATAAATAAGGATACCCTGGCCCCATAGATCATGCGGGAAAACAGATCCCGTCCCAGGCGGTCTGTTCCCATCCAGTGATCAAGGCTCGGGAATGCCAGGGTCTGCATCGTATCCTGTGTCTCGTAAGAATAAGGCGCCACCCATGGAGCTAAAATAGCGGTTGTTGAAACAATCAACAAAAAACCAGCGCTTAATTTTGCTGTTAAGGAATATTGACTCATCATTTTATTTCAAAGTCACTCTTGGGTCCAACCAGCTGTAAATCATATCTACGATCAAGTTTGCAATAACAATCAAAATTGCGTAAACCAGTGTCACTCCCATTATTAATGGATAGTCCCTGTTGGTCACAGCAGTTATAAAAAAGCGACCCATTCCCGGAATAGAAAAAATAAATTCAATCACAAAAGAACCTGTGATAAGACCCGCAGTTAAAGGGCCCATGACTGTAACAATTGGATAGATCGAGTTTATCAAAACGTGTTTGAACATAATTGTCGTTTCAGTCAGACCCTTGGCCCGTGCGGTGCGGATATAGTCCGAAGACAAAACATCCAGCATGGTCGTTCGAGTCAACCTTGCAACATAACCGGCAAAACCTGTCCCCAATGCAAACGCAGGAAGAATCATATGCCTGGGCCCTTCCCATAAGGCCGGCGGAAACCAGTGCCAGTTATGAGAAAAAATCCATACCGATACGGCCCCCAAAACAAAACTGGGAACTGAAATTCCCATTGCCGCCAAAAGAAGTACAGACCGATCCAGCAAAGAGTTTTTCCAGTAGGCAGAGATCATTCCTGCAGGCACCCCGAGACCCAGAACCACAAGAACCGCACAGAGTCCCAAAGTAAAAGAGACAGGAAACGTATCGCAGATAATATCCGCAACATCCCTTCCCAAATATTTATAAGATGGCCCCAGATCACCTTGAAGCAATTGCTTCATATACAGGAGATATTGTATGGGAACAGGTTTGTCGAGGTGATATTTAGCTTCTATGTTGGCAATGATTTCCGGAGGAAGAATTTTTTCCGTATCAAAAGGACCACCAGGAACCCAGTGCATGATGAGAAATGTAAGTGTAGCAACCGTGATCAAAACCGGTATGCCCAACGTAATTCGCCTGAATATAAATCGCAACATGCGGCCATTTTATCACAAGAGGATTGGCTATTAAATTTGTTGCATCCGATCTGCCGCGGGGATAAAAATTTTCAACAATAATAAACATATGAAAACTGCCTGAAAAACGATAAACGGGACTATCAGGCATTATTTAATCTGGGTTACTCTTCAATATGAAAATATTCTCCTTTCCTTAAAGGCGAATAGGATATAATAGAGGGTCGTTTTTATTTAATTTTAATCCTATGAACTACCCTTCATTAAGAGAATTCATAACCCGCCTGGAACGCGAAGGAGAACTCCTGCGGATTAATGAACCTGTTTCGCCGATCCTCGAAATTGCGGAAATCACCGACCGTGTTTCCAAGCAATCCGGTGGTGGGAAAGCCCTGCTGTTTGAAAATGTCGAAGGCAGCTCCATGCCGGTCTTGATCAACGCTTTTGGCAGTATCAAAAGAATGAACCTTGCACTGGGTGTTCATAACATTGAAGACATTCCCAAAAGAATTGAACGCTATATAAAAATTCCACCTCCCTCTACCCTGCTGGACAAAGCTAAACTTTTACCCATGCTTTTGCAGGCAGCGCAGTTTCCACCAAAACTTTCGAACACGACAAAACCACCCTGCCAGGAAGTTGTCCTAATGGATAACGATATTGACCTGGGGGCGATACCGGTTCTGCAATGCTGGCCTGAAGATGCAGGACGTTTCATCACTTTCCCCATTGTGATCAACAGGAGTGCTGACAATAAAGTCAGGAATGTGGGACTCTACCGCATGCAGGTGTATGACTCTAAAACAACTGCCATGCACTGGCACATCCATAAAGACGGAGCCCATTTTTTCCATGAATATAAAAAGCTAAACAAAAAAATGGAAGTAGCGGTCGCTCTTGGAGCAGACCCGGCATCCTGTTATTCAGCTTCTGCTCCCCTGCCCTATGGGATCGATGAGTTCCTTTTGGCAGGCTTTATCCGAAAACAAAGCGTATCGCTGGTTAAATGTAAAACGGTTGACCTTGAAGTACCCGCCAATGCCGAGATTGTTCTGGAAGGGTATATTGATCCCTCAGAAATGAGATTGGAAGGCCCTTTTGGAGACCACACTGGCTATTACTCTCAGGATGGAGATTATCCGGTCTTTCATATCACTGCGATCACTCACCGGAAAAACCCAATCTACCTGACAACTATCGTGGGAAAACCGCCCCAGGAGGATTTCTATTTGGGCAGGGCTACAGAACGCATCTTTCTTCCTCTACTCAAGACCCAGCTCCCTGAAATTATAGACATGGATATGCCGGTCGAAGGTGTGTTTCATAATTGTGTCATCGTTTCTATCGACAAGCATTATCCCATGCAGGCAAGACGGCTCATGAGCGCCTTATGGGGACTTGGACAAATGAGTTTTGTTAAAACCATCGTTATTGTCGACCCAGAGGTTGATGTTCATGATTATGATGCAGTGTCAAAGCTTTTACTCAGCTCTGTTGACTTTGATACGGACCTGTTTTTCTCTGAAGGGGTTCTGGATGTTCTCAATCATGCTTCCGACCAGATGCTGTACGGTTCAAAGCTAGGTATAGATCTAACGAGTAAAATTCAAGGTGAACCGGGTTATGGTAAAAAAGACCTCCCTCCATCTCAACCCAGTTCTATACCAGCAAAAGAAGAAATTTTGAAAGCATTTCCAAAGATCAAAAGCTGCCGA
>WAHY01000014.1:0-4466 GCA_009873635.1 Nitrospinota bacterium | reverse complement strand
TAACAATCTTGATCCTAAGCGGGACATTCGCCTGCGAGATGAACGACTGGGGATTGATGTGACGCAAAAATTTCCTGCAGAAGGGTATCAGCAAAACTGGCCGGCGGAGATTGAAATGTCTGCCGAAATAAAAAATAAAGTCGATGAAAAATGGAACCGGTTATTTAAAGGATAAACAGCATCTCTTCATATGGCACTGGAACACATCACTATAAAAGGCGCAAGGGAGCACAACCTTAAAAACCTCAACCTCACTCTGCCGCGTGAGAAAATGGTAGTAATAACTGGTTTAAGTGGATCGGGGAAATCATCTCTCGCTTTCGATACCATTTATGCAGAAGGACAACGTCGTTATGTTGAGTCCCTTTCCGCCTACGCCAGGCAGTTTCTGGAATTGATGGAGAAGCCTGATGTCGACTCCATTGACGGACTCTCCCCAGCCATCTCGATCGAACAAAAAACATCAAGCAGAAATCCCAGATCAACTGTTGGCACCGTAACAGAAGTCTACGATTACCTGAGGCTGCTCTACGCCAGAGTCGGCAAGGTATCTTGTTATGGTTGCGGGCGTCAAATCTCATCGCAAACCGTGCAACATATCGTAGACCAGGTTCAGGCTATCCCGGTAGGGACAAAGGTCATGATCCTTTCCCCGGTCGCAAGGAATAAGAAGGGAGAGTTCAAAAGAGAAATTCAGGATATGAAGCGGAACGGATTCGTACGCGCGCGCATTGATGGCGAAGTACGTTCCCTGGAAGAAGATATTGTTCTCAATAAGAAGTTTAAACATACGATTGAAACCGTTGTAGACAGGCTTGTGATCAAGGAAAATATGGGCAAACGACTCGCCGACTCGGTTGAGACCGCACTCAAACATGGAGAAGGCTCACTCGTCATCGCTATCCTCGGTGATAAAGAAGAGGAGTTGTTATTCAGCGAAAAGTTTGCCTGCAGTTACTGCAATATCAGCTATCCGGAACTTGAGCCGCGCCTTTTTTCCTTCAATAACCCACAAGGGGCTTGCTCTCAATGTGACGGGCTGGGCATCAAAATGGTGATTGACCCTGACCTTGTTGTTCCAGACCACAAACTTTCAATTCGTGATGGTGCAATAAAGCCCTGGGAAAAACGCGGCTCCCTCTATTTCCACCAGATGCTGGACACGATCTCCAGTCATTTCAAGTTCAAACTCAACACCCCGTTTGGAAAACTTGCAAAAAAGACCCGGGACATCCTGTTATTTGGTTCCGGAGATGAACCCATAAAATATTATTTTGAAAAAGATGGTAGAAAACAATTCTACACCGACACTTTTGATGGCGTTATCCCTGACCTGGAAAGACGTTACCGGGAGACTGAATCGGCTTCCAGCAGAGATGAGATTGCACGCTATATGCGTCCCCTTTCCTGCCAGGCTTGTGATGGAAACCGTCTACGCAAAGAAGCGGTATCGGTAAAAATAGATGGATTGAATATTGTAGAGCTTACAGAGTTCTCAATTGACAAGGCTTATCAATTCTTCCAGAAATGGAATATGACCAGGCAGGAGCATAATATTGCCCGCAGAATCGTTAAGGAAATCAAAGAGCGGCTTGGCTTTCTCATTAATGTCGGATTGAATTATCTCTCCCTAGACCGTTCCTCCGGAACTCTATCCGGTGGGGAGAGTCAGCGTATACGTCTTGCCACTCAAATAGGTTCCAGCCTGATGGGAGTCTTGTATGTACTTGATGAACCCAGTATTGGTCTGCACCAGAGGGATAATGATCGCCTGCTCAATACCCTGCTTCGCCTACGTGACCTGGGTAATACCGTCATTGTTGTTGAACATGATGAGGCCACAATAAGAGCATCCGATCATGTTGTCGATTTAGGTCCTGGCGCAGGAGTGCATGGAGGGAAGGCAGTTTTTTCTGGAACCCCTAAAGCGTTGCTCAAATCAAAAGACTCCCTGACAGGTCAGTATCTAACCGGTAAAAGAAAAATTCAAATTCCAAAAAACCGGCGCAAGGGAAATGGCAAAACGCTCGAGATTCTAGGAGCAAAAGAAAATAACCTGAAAGAAGTGTCCGTCAAGATACCACTTGGATGTTTTGTCTGCATAACAGGTGTTTCAGGTTCCGGGAAAAGCACTCTCACTATAGAAATTCTATACAAGGCCCTGGCCCAGCACTTTTGGAATTCATTAGAGAAACCTGGGAAATTCAAAAAGATTGAAGGCGTTCACTGGCTCGACAAAGTAATCGATATTGATCAATCCCCTATCGGAAGGACACCGCGATCTAACCCTGCTACTTACACTGGAGTATTTACACTGGTTCGCGAACTATTCAGCCAGGTTCCTGAATCCCGCGCACGTGGTTATAAGCCGGGTCGCTTCAGTTTTAACGTAAAAGGAGGACGTTGCGAGGCCTGCCAAGGAGATGGAGTCATCAAGGTAGAAATGCATTTCTTGCCAGATGTCTTTGTCACTTGCGAAGTGTGCTACGGAAAAAGATTCAACCGTGAAACTCTTGAAATTTTATATAAGGGAAAAAGTATCGCTGATGTATTGGATATGACTGTTGAGGAGGCCAATGTTTTTTTCACCAATATTCCTTCCATCAAATCAAAACTGCAAACGATTGCCGATGTAGGTCTTGACTACATTCATCTGGGTCAGCAAGCCACAACCTTATCTGGAGGGGAAGCCCAACGGGTAAAGTTATCAAAAGAGCTGAGCAAACGCAGTACAGGGAGAACCCTTTATATTCTTGACGAGCCAACAACAGGTCTTCACTTTGCCGACATCGAGCACCTGCTAAAGGTCCTGGACAAGTTAGTGGATTCAGGCAATACAGTGGTCATTATTGAGCATAATATGGATGTTATCAAAACAGCCGATTATGTGATTGATCTCGGTCCCGAAGGTGGAGATGGTGGCGGCCAGGTCCTTGCAAAAGGCACCCCGGAAGAGGTTGCAAAAATAAAAGCCTCTTACACTGGAAGATATTTAAAAAAATACCTATAGTCTTTTGTACAATTATTTATGGATTTTTATTTTTTATGATTTGCATATCCCAAAACATAAAAATAATAACCTCTCTAACTTTATATACTCCACCACCATTCTTATTAGTTATAAAGCAATGTAATTTTTTCAGAAAATCACAGCCCTTAAATTTTCTAGCATAGTCCTAACCAAGTTCGAATAAGATCAGTTATTAGCTTCTCAGGAGCTCCATTAGTATCAAGACATAAATTACATGATCAATTTAAAACATAACTAAAAGCACACAAACGTAAAGTTATTTAAGCTTAAAAAGAAAACAAAGAGGCAAAAATCTTTATAATTTGAGGATATTTATGCAAGAAACACTAAGAGTCTTAACTGAATCAAAACAATTTCAAATATTCTTCATAGGAATAATTCTATTATCTGGGATAGTTGTTGGCCTGGATTCATACCCCTCCATTTCCACTCAATATGGGAGTATTCTCCATATCTTGGATAATATTATTTTATTCCTTTTTGTTATCGAAATTTTATTAAAATTATTTTCTTTTGGTACTCGTTTCACTAGTTTTTTTAAAGACGGTTG
This sequence comes from Nitrospinota bacterium, assembly GCA_009873635.1. NCBI lineage: Bacteria > Pseudomonadati > Nitrospinota > Nitrospinota bacterium. The sequence goes on along the minus strand of WAHY01000014.1, from coordinate 885 downwards.
GAATGTTTTTGACTTTATCATTGTAGGTGCCTGCTTCCTTCCGTTTGATGGACAATCTATCATTGTTTTAAGATTACTAAGAGTCTTAAGGGTTGTTCGCTTGGTTGGTACTGTTCCAGAATTAAAACTAATCGTTAACACACTTTTAAAAAGTATTCCTTCTATGGGTTACATTGGTGCTCTTCTATCGATTCTTTTTTATATATATGCATGTCTTGGGACCTTTTTATTTCGCGCAAATGACCCCGTTCACTTTGAAAGTCTGCACATATCACTGTTAAGTTTATTTCGTGTAGCAACTTTAGAAGACTGGACAGACATCATGTATACGGCAATATATGGGTGCAAACAATATGGTTACTCGGGCGTGGAAGAGTTGTGCAAAAATCCAGAGGCATTTCCTATATTAGGATGGATGTATTTTGTTAGCTTTGTTTTATTAGCAACCTTTGTTTTTCTCAATCTTATTATTGGAGTGATTATAAATAACATGGAAGATTTGAAGGAAGAGCAAAAGTCGAAAATTAATTCAGGGCTTAAATATTCAGAATATTCTAAAACAAATGTAAAAGATTTACTTAATAATATGAAAAAAGATATTAATATATTAGAAAATCATATTTCGTTTTTAGAGGGTATGGATCATAAAGGTTTAAAAGATAATTAACGAGCTAGATTAATTTTACAAATTAATTTAACAAACCCTAAATCTTTGCATATGACGAATTTTTTATTAAAAAAACAGCACCGGAACAAATGTTCCGATGCTGTAATTTTTTAATGATACTTACTTGGCGGTCAACGTGAAATCAGCTTTCGCTGCGCCACCAGATACTGTTACCTCTGCAGTAGATTCTCCAACATACGGCTGCCATGCAGTTACTT
>WAHY01000013.1:61724-70150 GCA_009873635.1 Nitrospinota bacterium | reverse complement strand
CAGCGTTCCATACCGCCATTCCCAACACATACAATATTGTCCAGCCCGGCATCGATCAAAGTTTCAGATGCGATTTTTGCCCGCCCGCCCATTTTGCAATGCACATAAACATTGTCATAACTACTCAGGTCTTCGGCAATTCCACTGACTTCAGTATGGGGAGTATTTTGAGATCCCTCAATGTGACCCGCTGAATATTCCTCTGGGGAACGTACATCAAGAATCAAGTTATTATCACCCATCTCTTCAATTTTATCGTGCAAATCATCGATAGAAATAATCTCCATCACTCCCTCACCAAAAAAGTTCATAAAACAATACATCTTTAAAAGAGTTGGATTATATCACGAAGAAAAAGATTCTAATTCAAATGTACATATTTAGCGAAAAGAAAAAGTAGGGATTTTTGACTGGGCGAGGAACAATTTGCCAGGGAATAATTGACACCAGGAAGAAATACAAGAAATTAATTGAAAAATAGAAAACCTTAAACCCTTTTACTTTAAAGATTTAAAGACAACAAAGACTAAGATAAATAAAAAATTAACATTTGGTACAAATATTGCTGAATAACTTTAAAAAGAAACCAGAGGATATAAGTCTATGCAAGAAGGAATCTTTATAGCAGCTTCTGCAGGTATAAAGCAGAGTAAAAAACTGGAAGTAATAGCCAATAATCTGGCGAACGTAAATACTACGGGTTATAAGCGTGACCGCCTGGCGTTTAAAGAGTTGATGCCGCCATTTCCGCCGGACTCAGGACTGGAAGGAGGGAAAAATCTATTACTTTCACCTGATAAATCGAACAAGAACGTTTCATATGTCGCGATCACAGACCAATACACAGACCATAAATCAGGAGAATTGAAGCAAACCAATTCACCTTTTGATCTGGGAATTAATGGTGAAGGGTTTTTCAGTGTTGAGACGCGGGATGGAATTAGATATACGCGAAATGGAAATTTCAGATTAGATACTGCAAACCGCATAGTAAATCAAAAAGGTGAAACATTATTAAATGAGCAAAATGAACCAATAGTAATAAACGCTCAAGGTGGTGATATATCAATCGATCGACAAGGAAATATATTTACTGGTAATGGTCAAGGCAACAATGTAGTGGGTAAAATAAAATTAGTAAAATTTAAAGAAAATAAATCATTAGAAAAAATAGGGGATGGTCAATATAAACAAAAGGATCCCAAAAATATAGAAATACCGAGTAATGCAACAATACAACAAGGATTTTTGGAAGATTCAAATGTTTCGACAGTTGAAGAGATGACAACGATGATGGCAACGTTGAGAGTGTTTGAAACGTATCAAAAAGTAATTCAATCCATAGATAGCATGGACGACCAGGCAGTAAATAATATTGGAAGAGTGGGATAATTCTTCTAAAGAATTTATATAATTGAAAGGAATCTAGAAATGATTCGATCTTTATACACAGCTTCAACGGGGATGAATGCGCAAGACGTAAATGTAAGCGTAATAGCCAATAACCTTGCGAACGTAAATACAATTGGATTTAAAAGAAGCAGACCGGAATTTCAGGATCTCCTTTATCAAAATATGAGACTGGTAGGAACATTAACACCTAATGGCCAGCAGGTGCCAAATGGAGCACAATTAGGTTTAGGTGTAAAGACGTCATCTATAGGGAAAGTATTCTTACAGGGTGATTTTACTGAGACACAAAACCCTCTTGATATTGCTATCCAGGGAAAAGGCTTTTTTCAAATAACATTACCAGATGGGACACAGGCTTTTACTCGTGCAGGGTCTTTTAAAATAAACAATACTGGTCAAATTGTAACTTCAGATGGTTTAGTTTTACAACCCGCTATAACAATTCCACCTGATGCCTTGGATATTTCAATTGACAGTCAAGGCGGTGTTTCAGTTACCCAGCCAGGATCTCCAGCACCAACGATTGTAGGTACAATACAATTAGCTACTTTTCAAAATGAAGCAGGATTACAAGCAGCTGGATTTAACTTATTTAAACAAACAGATGCCTCAGGAGCACCAATTATTGGTAACCCACAAAGTCAAGATAGAGGATCAACGCAACAAGGGTTTTTAGAACTTTCAAATGTCAGTGTTGTTGAAGAACTTGTAAAACTAATATCGGCTCAACGTGCATATGAAGTTAATTCAAGAACAGTTCAAACTGCAGATGAAATGTTACAAATCGCAAACAATATGAAACGGTAAAAAAATGATTAATAAAAATAAATATATTCGTTTGTTTTGGTTAATTATCATTTTAAATGTAGTGATCATCCCAATAAATACGGTTAAGGCCAGCGCAAAGGAGCAACAAACATTAACAATAAGAGATATTAAAAAAGGCGCTGAAACGTATTTAAAAAATATCTTACCCTGGGAAAAAGATTTATTAGAAGTTGAAATTTTTTATCATGGCAGAGATATAGTGCTTCCACCTGGAAAAAGAAACTTAAAATATACGAGAAGCGGTGGAAATCAAAAGGTGGGAAGAATTCCGATAGCACTACAAATTAAAGTAAATGGAATTATACAAAGACAGATCGGTTTAAATAGCATTGTTAGGGTGTCTCAGCAAGTCGTTAAAACAACCCGACTAATAAGAAAAGGAGAAATATTTACAAAAAAAGATATTAGTTTGGAAAACATTAAAACTGAACGTGTATTAAAAAATACAATTAAAACACTGGAAGAAGCATTGGGTTATGAAGCAATAAGAAATATTCCAAATGGTTATACACTACTACAACGAGAACTAAAAAAACCAGCTCTGGGAAATAAAGGGGATAAAGTTTTAATATTAGTAGAAAAAAGGGGAATGAAAATAACTGCACCTGGAATATTAAAAGAAGACGGGTATGCGAATGCGTTAGTGAAGGTATTAAATATTGAATCGAAAAAGACTATATATGGACGGCTTATAAATTCTGATACCGTGAAAGTGAGCTTTTAATGAACATAGAATTATATAAGTACAACTTATTAAATATTGCACTATTTATTATATTTCTTTTTCTAACGGCTTGTTCAACAACACACAGGGCAATAGATAATTCTTCGACTGTAATTCCGAAACACTTATATCCAAAGACAGCGAAAGTTGAAAAGAAAGAAGGTGCACTCTGGCCAGGAGATACACCAAGAAACTTTTTGTTTGGAGATGATAAAGCAAAGCGGGTAGGAGATATTATAACGGTTACAATTAACGAGACTGCGACCTCTACTCAATCAGCGACCACTGATACTGAAAAAAGTACGACGCTGGATATGCAAACCAATAATCTTTTAGGGTTACCATCAAACTTAGGTGTGCAGAATTTTTTAGGTATGGGTACAGGATTCGATCCAACAGTAAATGCAAGCGTCAGCAATACAAATGCAGGTGCCGGGACAGTGACTCGAAATGGTACTTTGACTGGAACTATTTCAGCAATAATTACAGAAATATTGCCCAGTGGAAACTTTAAAATTGAAGGTCGGCGTTCGGTTACTGTTAACCGTGAGGAACAAATTATGGTTTTACGCGGTGTAATTCGACCACAGGATATAAACTTTGACAATACAATAGCATCAATATCAATAGCTGATGCTTCGATAAGTTTAACAGGTGAAGGGGTTGTGGCCGATGAACAAAGAAAAGGTTGGCTTTCTAAAATATTAAGTAAAGTTTGGCCTTTTTAGTTGGACATTATGAAGAAAGAAATGACAATTAAAAATTTGATTTCAATTTTTCTGATAACTGGTGGAATATTCTGGGGGTGCCAGGCACAGGTAGAAGACCTGGTGGGCCCAAGTAGTCTAGGTAATAAATTAGGAATTCAAGGGTTATTTGGTGGGGCAGGAATTCCTAACGATGAAGCAAGCCAGGCCACTATAAAAGTAGAAGTATTCACTGTAGATAATATACCTGTAACAGATGCGACTGTAATCTTGACAACAACCTTGGGCACATTAGCAGCAACCTCATTGACTACAGATGCATCTGGAACAGCTGTTACAGCATTAACATCAGGAACTACAAGGGGAGTAGCTTTTATAACAGCTACTGTTGACAACGTCAGCGCGACAACATCTGTTCCGATAATTTGATTATTAAACAATATGCGTAGTCAGTTAAAAAAACTCAATGATAGTTTGAAAAATATGGGGAAGGAGGGGTTCCTTTTACTTGTTTTATCATTTGGTTTTTTTGTGGCGTGCCAGGGGGCACTTGAAGATGGAACCCCGTTTGGACCTTCCACCTCTGTATTCAAGATATTACCTACAACATCTACTGTAACGACAGGGGAAACATTAACTTTTACGCCCTATGGTGGAACAGCACCAATTTCATGGACTAGTTCTAATACTAGTATAGGGACTATAGTTGTAAATACGGGTTTATTTACAGCAAGTACAACACAAGGAACTACTACTATTACAGCAGTAGATGCGCTGGGAAATGTAGCTACGGCATCAGTAACGATACCTGGACTTTCTCTTGTTTTTAATGTTACTGGCGCAACGCAAAATGAAGTTGGTGCAGATGATGTGATAACGGTAGTTAATAATGGGTCTGGAGCGGGTTTTACAGCCTCTGTTGCAAATAATAATTCAGGGTCAACCTTTTTACTGGTCCCAACTGTAGTAAGTGCTGGCAATATAGGGGATGAAAATAATCAGGGAACAATTACCATTACTTCGCCTGCTACTTTACCAACTCTTGCTCAGGGAGATCAGACTTTCACTATTACGATAACAGATACAGGTAATACTAATACGGGTACTCTTACATATGTTTTTCAGGCAGATACTGCCTAAAACTCAAAAAAGGAAAGTATGTTTAAAAATAAATTCGGACCAAAGATCTGGGCAGTTTTAATACTGGTAATTTTTCTCGCAAGCCCGGCTCATTCTGCGAGGATAAAGGATTTATCCAGCATTGAAGGAGTTCGAAGTAATCAGTTGATCGGCTTTGGTCTGGTAATTGGTTTGACAAAAACTGGTGATAGTGCTGTTAATGTATTTTTCTCCATTCAGGCGATAGCCAGCATGTTGAAAAAACTGGGTGTCACGATTCCTCCCGCCAGAATTGGTCAGTTGCAGTTCAAAAACGTTGCAACGGTTATTGTTACGGCTGAACTCCCTGCATTTGCTAAACAAGGCGACCATATTGATGTAACTGTGTCTTCTTTGGGTGATGCCAAAAGCCTACAGGGTGGAACACTTTTAATGACACCTCTAAAAGGCCCTGATGGTAGTACCTATGCAGTAGCACAGGGACCTCTATCAATAGGTGGATTTGCTGTAGCCGGAGCTGCCCGTGGAGTTCAGAAAAACCATTTAACAGTTGGTAGAATTTCTAATGGCGGTCAAGTTGAAAAAGAAATTAAATATGACTTTAATTCCAAAAATGAAATCACTCTGGCCTTGAAGAAAACAGATTTTACGACCGCAAGTAGAATCAGCAAAGCCATCAACAATGATATGAAGGATACGATTGCTTCAATAATAAATGGCGGAGCGGTACAGGTAAAGGTTCCTGAATTATATGCAAACAATACTTCAGGTTTTGTTACAAGAATTGAAAACCTTGATGTTATTCCTGATGCAGAAGCTAGAGTGATCATTGATGAACGCACTGGAACTATTGTGATGGGTGAGAATGTTAAAATCTCAAGTGTAGCTGTGGCACATGGGGCTTTATTCATAAATATAAAAGAAGAACCCGTAGCTGATCAACCTGCAGCACTTGCTCCAGATGGAGCGGAAACAGTAATACTACCCCGTACTCGGGTTGCAGTTGGTGAAGGTCAAGATAAGCTACTCGTTATTCCCACCAGTATATCTCTGGGCGATGTGGTTAAGGGGTTGAACTCTATAGGAGTCACACCTAGAGATTTGATCGCTATTTTACAGGCCATCAAAGCTTCGGGTGCTCTCCATGCTCAACTGGAGATAATTTAAAGATTAAATGAGATCCCGGAAAAAATTTCCCCATTCTTATCAAAAGCCCTCAGGTTTACCCGATTGTATCTTTAAGAGACCTAATCATAACCCCTTATGTTTTAAGGGGTTATTGTTTTTAAGCCCCGAGTTAAAATTCGCGGATGAGTTTGGTATGGGGTTTGCAAATTATTATTGAGATTCCTGGAGAGGACAATATGGACATTATAAAATCAGCGCAAATCCAAAAAACATTGTTCAATCAGTTGGCTGATAAGAACCTGGAGCGTATGCGCGGTCAAACAAAATTTGGTCAAATTGGTTCTGAAAAAAACATAGAAAAGGTTGCCCGGGATTTTGAATCTGTTTTTATCAATAAATTGTTTGAGTCCATGAGAAAAGCGATTCCTAAATCAGGTCTTTTTGATAGTTCGGCAATGGATATGTTTCAGTCTATGACGGATCAGGAAATGTCGAAAAAAATGTCCGAACGGAAGGGAATGGGCATCGGTGAAATGGTTTATAAGGATTTAAGCAGATTAAATAAAGTGTCGCGAGGTGAATCCATTGATTCATCTTCCTTAAAAATGCCAGTTTCTCATAAAACCGGCAATATATTGGGGGAATAAGCTATGAACCGGTTATATAAAAATCTAGAAGATTTGTTAAAACAAAAAGCCAGGCTTTATGAAAATTTTATTGAACTTTTAAAAGACGAATGGAGTTGTGTTTCAAAATATTCCTATGATTCTTTGCAGGATGTTATCGCCAGAAAAGAAGACCAGGTGATGCAAATGCAAGCATTGGAAAACAGCCGTTCGTGTTTGATGATAAAAATAGCGGAAAAACTGCAAGTTAAACAGTCGAGCCTGACTTTAAAAAAACTGATCCAATTAAAAGGCAATCCATATAAAAATAATTTGGCAAAGTGTAGAAACAAGTTACTTTTTCAAATTAAACAAATTAATGAATGGAGTGAGAAGGTTAAAAACTTAATGGACCAATCTGCCTTGTCATTAAAAAAATCATTGGCATATATTCACTCTGCTGATGAAAAAGCATCTTCTCCTTATACAGCTAATGGAAGAGTGGTTGAAGGGTGTGTTGAGGGAAGAATGGTGAGTATGGATGTTTAGCTGGAATTGTAGAAAGCATCATTTTATTGATAAAAGTAAAAAGGGTCTACTTTAATGGCTTCGAATATATTTAGTGTTTTAAACACAGCAAAGTTGGGATTACTGTCGCAACAGTTAGCCATTGAGGTTACTGGACAGAATATTGCCAACGTGCAAACAGAAGGATATTCACGCCAGGAAGTCAAGTTTGAGTCCACAAACCCTAGAAGCTTCAATTTGGGACAATTGGGAACAGGTGTTCGGGTGGCTGGTATTGAGCGTTCCCATGACGAATTCTTATTTTCTCAAATACTAGGTGAAGGTGACACGCTTGGACAATATCAGGTCAGAAAAGATGTATATGATCAGCTTGAGATATTATTAAGTGAAAACAATGGCCAAAGCCTGAATCAATCTTTGAGCAGTTTCTTTGCATCCGTTCAGGATCTAGCTTCAAACCCTACCGGTTTACCTGAGCGCTCAAATATGCTTGCCGAGGCGCAAAGCCTGACATCTGTCTTTAATAACCTTGGTGAATCATTATTTCAGATTCAACAAAATTTGGATTCCGCTATTTCTGTTGAAGTAGAAAAGATAAACAGCCTTGCCGCTGAAGTTGCGGCATTGAACAAATCCATTCATGCCAATGAACCTACCACTTTCAGCGCAAATGATTTACGAGATAAAAGAGATCAAAAAGTAAAAGAACTTTCTGAATTAATTGATTTAAATTTTGTTGACGAGCAGGATGGCCAGATAAGTTTAACCCTGGATGATGGAACTCCTCTTGTTTTGCAGTCTACCGCTTTTACTCTTGCAACATCTATAAATGGTAATAACAAATCCTTCCTGGATGTTGAAATTCAGGATGCAGCGGGAAATAGTACAAACATTACGTCGTCAGTAACCGGCGGGAGCCTAAAGGGTTATCTTGATATGCGTGATACCGAAGTGGAGGCTATCAGAGATAAACTGGACCGATTGGCGGCAGGATTTGTGCAAGAGTTTAACAATATTCATCAGCAGGGATTCGGGATTGACGGGACAACGGGAAATAATTTTTTCAATGCATTGACCACGACTGTAGAGACCAATATTAACAACACCGGTTCTGCTACATTGACGGCCTCCAATGGAGACCCTTCTAATATTTCCATAGATAAATATGAAATTACAGTGACAGGTTCAAATACCTTTACTTTGCAAAACCTGACAACAGGAGTCAATGAAGGAACTTTCAATTTTACATCAGGCTCTACTTTTAATCTTGCTAATGGATTCGCGGTGACTATTTCGGGAACACCCGCAGTTGGAGATCGGTTTAAACTTTCGGTTTCCGATAGTGCCGCACGCAACTTTTCAATTGCAAGCGGG
>WAHY01000013.1:0-61625 GCA_009873635.1 Nitrospinota bacterium | reverse complement strand
GGAAATGCTCTGCAACTGGTTGAGCTTCAGTCCAAGCTTGTCTTCGACAGCATAACTTTAGATTCTTCAGGTTCAGGTACATTCACATTTGATGAGTTTTATAGTTCGCTGGTCAGTACGGTGGGAATAGAATCTTTTGCCTCTCAGTCAACCCTGTCGCAACAAGAGGGAATTCTACTGCAGCTCGATGTAAGGAGAGAGAGCATAGCCGGTGTATCGATTGATGAGGAAATGATTAACATGATTAAGTTCCAACAGGCTTATAATGCTTCTGCACGGTTAATAGGGGTCGCAGATGAGCTTTTGGATACAATAATCTCTCAGGTCTAACTTTGTATTAATAGGAGAACCTGAATGGTCACACGCGTTACCAATCAAGCGCAACAAGCCAATTCGTTACAAAACATATTTCGAATTACGGAAAACCTTTTTAAAGCACAACAGGAGATTGCTTCTGGAAGGCGTATAACAAAACCTTCGGATGATCCAGCAGGTATACGTGATGCTCTTTTACTGAAGACAAACATTTCTCGTTCAAATCAATTTGTGCGAAATATTGATAGTAATCGCATATATTTACAGGCAAGCGATTCTGCTCTAGAGTCTTTTAATATTAATTTGATCAGGGCTAAAGAGCTCACTGTGAGTGAATTGGGTGGGTTAGCAACTGCTGAGACAAGAGGTTTTGCCGCAAATGAATTGGATCAGATAATTTCTCAGACATTTGAGTCTGCCAATATAAAAGTTAAGAACCAGTTTGTTTTTTCAGGTACAGACTTTAGAACCCAACCATTTGGACAAGCTTCATCAGGAGCGGTTTATTTTGGTAATTCTGAAAGGTTTGAAATTGGAGTGGGATCAAACACAAATGCAGACTTTACCCTTCCCGGTTCAGAAGTTTTAGGAAATGATCTAAACCCTCAATTAACAGGCTCGACTGGGCTTGCTTCTCTAAATGCGGGTTCCGGAGTTACACCCGGGTCCATAACGATAACAGATCGAGCGGGAAACACGGGAACGGTGAGTGTGACTTCTTCAGACACTATTGCCAGTTTGATTTCAAAAATTAACGGGCTATCTGGAAATGTGACTGCCTCAATCAACTCAAAAGGTTCGGGTCTTCAATTAACCGATAGCAGTTCTGTCATTACTCAGGCTTTGACAGTGGCAGAGGTTTCGGGAGGTAGCGCGGCTGAAGAACTTGGAATTCTTGGTCAGAGGGATGGAAATATAAGCGGTTCAGACCTGAACCCAGTGATTACCTCATCGACTTTAATATCAGACTTAAAGGGTGGTGATGGATTGACGCTAAATGAAATAAACATTGTGAATGGTGCTGCTTCTGGAACGGTAACATTAAGTTCGGCTACAACTATTGGAGATGTTATCAATCAAATTAACAATTCTTCGTTCAATGTCACAGCATCTATTAATAGCGCGGGGAACTCACTTTTGGTCACCTCTAACGATCCGACAACGGTTGCAATAGTAAAAAATATTGGAACTGATGAAACGGCAGAAAATCTGGGGCTCGGCGGTGGTAAGAATGTATTTACAACTTTGTTTAAATTGAGGGATGCCCTCAATAAGAATGACGGATTAGCGATTCTGGCATCTTTGGAAAATCTAGATTCGAGCCTGGCCTCTATCAATAATAACCGGGCTATAGTTGGGGCTTCATTAGGTCGTGTTAATGCATCAAGTACTATTCATGATCAGGATATTGTGAATAAAGCACAACAGTTGGCAAGTATTGAGGATGCAGATGTTGTAAAAAGTGCTTCGGATCTCGCTAATTTAGAGTTTGCTCTCCAGGCAACCTTGAGCGCAACGGCTCAGGTCCTGCAACCTACCTTATTGGATTTTCTTCGATAAAAACTAAAATAAAAGCAGATTGATTATTTTGCGGTCGAATGTTCAATGTGGATCGGGAAATCAACGATGGCAGTAGTACCAAGGCCTGGTTCGCTTTCAACTTCAAGATTACCACCCTGTTCGCGAAAATTTCGTAATAGCTCAATACCATTTATTGGTCCCAACCGGAAATCAAACATGGCCAAATTATAATCGAAAGGATCCAGTTTTTTGAAATGACTACCGATTGAAGAGTAATGATCTATTAAAGGAGTTGGTTTTCCAAGACCTACATTAAGGAGATCTTTAATATAAAGGGCGTCATCTTCGTCATCCTCAATCAAAAGAATTTTAAGAGGTTCTTGAGTCATTGAGAGGATAGTTCAGGAGTTTAATTTTACGATCTTTAACCAGTACTTTAGCAGGATTTCCATTGCGTATTTGAAATCTACATACTTAAATGGTTTTTGAATAAATGAGTTGGCTCCTAATTGATATGCCTGATCAATGTCGGAATTAGCCTGCGAAGTGGTTAATATGATGACAGGAATTTTTTGCGCTCAGGGTGGTTTTTTATTTCTGCAAGAGCTTCGCGGCCATCCTTTTTTGGCATATTAAAGTCAAGAATAATAAGGCCGGGGGTTTTCTCTCTAACTGTATCTGAATGTTCACAAGCATCCAGATAACTTAACAGTTCATCTCCATCTTTAGACCAGTGAATGTGACCTATATTATCCAACCCCTTTAGGGCCTCGGTGATTAATAAATAATTATCTTCATCATCTTCAGCGACCACAATATTGTAGTTTTTATGTAAATTATTCATCTATTTAACTGATCTTATGGAACAGATCAATAATTACAAGAATAAACTCTAGTCTTCAGACCTGCTTTTAACTTCTTGAATAAATTTTTCCCGATCAATTCTTACCTTTTCTTTAAACTTTTCGACACTTCCAAATTTATTAATATAATGATTTCTGATTTCATCGGTTGTCATGACCTCAGATCCTGAATCCCCTACCAGACAACGTCCTTTTTTGTCACAGGTCCAAATGGGATAATCTTTTCCGATTTCTTCTTTTAAATCATCGGGGATATTGTCTGAATGGGGAAGGCTCGAGTAGTTTGGGTCAATCCGCTCTTCAATACGATCGATTTCTTTTATCAGGTCATCAATGCATTCCCCGTCCCAATCACCGACGTGCTCATCCCCATCGGCTGAAAATATCTTATTTTTAAGCTTTGGGTCTATCTTTGGCTTATCTAATGAAAAACGTCTACCAATTTCAGACATTATCTGTAACCTTAAGGTTAATATGTATTTTGAAATATATCACAGAATCTATGGTCTAATACGATATCTTTGGTTTAAAGCATTTATTGATAATTGTCTATACTCTAAAAAGGGTATAATTTTGGTTGATGGATATTTAAATATAAGGATTCAGCTTTACAAATCAATCGAAATGTAAATATTGTCATTTTAGACCATAATTTTTTATTCCTATTGATAATCCGGTAGTTCTAAAAATTTTCCCTGCTAAGACCTGCCGACAATTATCGCAAATGTGGTAAGAGCCGAAATGAAAGCTAAGTCATTTGTTCCTTAATTTTTATAATTAAGTTGTATTTGTTGAAGGTAGTGTGCTAATTCTTTATTTTATTTTGATGCTTCAACCTTAAAATCCAGGAGTTAAACATGGCAACACATGAACAAATTGTTTCTGCTTATGAAAATTATCTTGCTGAAAATGAAAGTTTTGAAACTAAAAATATAAAAGCTGCTGCTGCCCGTGCACGCAAAGCTTTAGGTGAACTTGGAAAGCTGGCTAAGGTTCGAAGAGCTGAAATCCAGGAAAAGAAAAATAGTTTATAACAAGACGCAATATATGCCCCGCCAATTGCGGCGGGGAGATGCTAAGCGGTTTTTAATATCTTCACATTTAACGAAAAGCGTTTAAAGATTTAGATTCTTCAAAGTAAAAGAGCCCCGGTTTCTCGGTTAAGATAAGTTTGTTAAAGACTTATTAACTTGAAGGAGAAACCAATGACTCAAGATCAATACGTTATCTGAAGAAAGCTGAATATCCTGGAACTCGGTGAAACCCCGGGCAATATATCTGAATCCTGCCGTAAATTAGGAGTATCCAGGCCAGATCATTACGATATTAAGTCTGCTGCCGGGGAAGATGGAGTGGAGGGGGAACTACCTAACGGTATTTATGCCTGTTTCCAGGTCATCGTCCCAACCATCTGGTAATAATGAATCCATTCCCTTGTCCCTCCGGGTTTGGGAAAGGTTTCTCATGAAGTGGGAATTGCATTCATTACAAAACCAACCTTCTCCTGAAAATATCCAGCATTCATCTTCCACCCATTCCTGAGCCTCTTCTTCACTGTCACACCATTTGCTGTTTTCAGAACATTCCTCAGCGACCCGTGCATCGCATACCAGGGAAAACTTATTATTTTTCTCTATGATCAATGTTAAATCCTTTTTTCGTTTAAATTCGACCGGCTACTGGAATACAATAAGATTTTCAAACATTTTTTGAAAATCATCTATAGTATTAGTCAATGAATACAATAATTCCAGAAATTTTTTTTTATTTATTTCTGCAAATCCTAGCGCTGATATTTTATTCTCCTGCCTGGGCCGTGAAAAGTAACTGTGATAACAAAAAAATCAAGCTCCATAAAAAGGCCGACCAGTTAATTCAACGTATTGAAGAGGTCGAGTTTTGTGCAAGACCCGCTGCAAAATTTCGTGACAAGGTGTTCAGCAATTTAAAATACCGGTCCAACAGACTGAAAACATGTGTGCAAATGGTTAAGCAGGAAAACCTGGGGTTCGATTGCTCGCGGGAATTTAGAAAAACCATGAAAGCGGATGGAGGGGAAAACTGTGCTAAACAGATTCAAGTTATGAAAAATTTATTTAAAAAATTTGAAATCCTTTTGCCAGGCTATGAAGACTGTTTAAAAAATAAAGATTAACTACAAAGTTCAACAGATATAACAAATTAATAGCTTTCTCTGTTTTTGAATTCCATTCAATGGGTCATCCTGATAGTTGTTGATTTCAGGTATTTGCCATAGCCCGGCCCAAATAAACGGGTGTCGATCACTGCTAAGGGTAGGATTATTAATCAAAAACTTGCGGATCACTTATTGATTATAAATCTGGATTTTTTTAATTAGATTTTTGTAATGCCGGGTATTCATTAGAAAATAATCAAACTTCGGTTAAATCATAGAAGTTTATGAATATTTAATTCTTTGGAACTAACTTTTTGACTGAGAGGTTCTCAATAAATCACCAGCTGCTTCCAAAGCCTTTTTTATATTTGGAAGCCCTCCATTCGGAACAAGGTCGACGTAGCGAATGATATTATTTTGGTCGGCAACCAAAACCGTTCTGCGTAATACCCCCAATCCATTAATCAGCAGTCCTGACTTTTTACCAAATAGAAACTCTGGATTATCTGAAAGGAAAATCAGATTGTGTATATTGGCCTTTTCGGCGAACTTGTGCTGATCCTCAGCTGTATTTGTACTGAGGGTGATGATATCTATGAATTTATCCAATCCTCCATTGGTTTCGCTAAATTCATGGGTTTGCTTGTCGCAGACAGGGGTATTCAACTTTGGCACGATACTGATTATTTTAATTTTTCCTTTTAAGTCTTTGATTTCAACATCCGGGTTTCCATAGGCTTTCAGTTTTGCTTCGGGCAATGGTTTCCCCACCTTCAAAAGATCTGAGCTTCTGTTTTTCGCATTCGCTACTCCATTTATTGCGACGAAGAAAAAACAGAAAAGGAAAAAAATCAATGTATTTTTTCTTTGTTTAATCGCTTTCATATTCCCCTCTTGTTTGAATTAGTAAAATGACTGATATTATTTAGAATAAAATCTTAATTCAGCACAAACAAGAAAAAAGGCAAACTGAATTAGAAACGAGGTGAGGAGGCAACTCACCACTACAAACTTAAAAATATCAATCATCATCGAAACCCGGCGTTGTTACCTGGCGATTCATTCATAGTCTTATCTCTGTATTTCTCTATCTTGTTCCTATTCGCTGGAAGCTTTCCTAAAGTTTCTTTGTATTGTCTTATTGTTTGGTGATCATAATGATTGATAGGAAGATCACCTGAGATCTCCATGAATAAATCAAAGACAGATTTATTCTCTGTGGAGTTTGAAAACCCATCTGAGTAACCACCAACCGCTATCTTCTCTAAAGTATCAAGATATAACGAGGGAGGGGTTTATTCATTTTTGCCACTTTGATCTCCTGTATTTGGACAACTTATTGAGCCCATTTTTGGACAAATCCTCAAATACAGGATATAAAAGCTATATAACTCTTTATTTTACAATTATTTTGGTGGAGGCGGGGGGAATCGAACCCCCGTCCGAAAGGTTTCAAGCAAAGGCGTCTACATGCTTATCCTTTGATTTGAGTCTTACTTAGGCAAACTCCAAAGGCAGGATTTGGCCTAAGCCAGTTCCTGAAAATCTCATTTGGCTCGCCCGGAACATGCGATCCAAACCAGTCCGCTGAGTGACGTCCGACCCGTATCCCGCGAACATGGACACGGCGGACGGTAACCGGTTAAATTAAGCGGCTACAGCTACATCATAATCGTTGGCGATTATGTAAAAGCCGTTTTTTAACGGGCCAACGGCGTCCCGTGCATGCAACCTTTGTATCAGCTCTCCCGTCGAAACCAGATCGCCCCCAAAAATTGAGTGAGGTATCAGCTATTATTAATGTACAGTATAACACCTTGGGATTCAATGGGCTCAGCTTCTGTTTTCAATTTTCAAGATGGTAAAGTGTCTGGAACAGTCCTTAAATTAGCTGTTTTCTTGCAAATCTTCTACTTAGGTTTTATCCTCTTTGCAGCTTATGAATGATTCTGAAAAAAAACTCACGGTACTTTCTCTGCAATACCATTGTTATCCTGATGAAGTCGGTGGTGCATGGGGATTGACCCATGAAGTTAATAAGCGCCTGGCCGATAGGGGCCAGAAAGTGCATTTAATAACATGTAAACCAGAAGAATCACTGCCAAATGAGGAAAAGATCGATGGGGTTTTTTTCCATCGCATTTCTGTAAAAGATAGCAAGAGTGTGATTTCAATCTGGAGAACGGCGCGAAAAAAAGTAAATCACATTCTTAAGTCTGGAAAAATCGATCTGATACATATTCATAACCCGTTAGTTGGTTTTGCGGTGATTTTGCTTCCTAAACTGTGGAATGTGCCCAAAGTATGTCACTTCCATAGTTCCTGGTTTGATGAAGAAAGAATCAATCAGGTAGGTACTGAAACTACAGAAATAACCTGGAAATTAAAATTCCAGCTTGAGCTTATCCGCTTAATGGAATGGACTGGTTATGCGGTTTCTCATACCATTTTCTTTTTAAGCGAATACTCTAAAAATCGTTTTATTAAATACTATCCTTTTGCAAAACCAAAGCTGTCTGTGATCCCTGGCGGAGTGGATACAGAAGAATTCAAGCCACCAAATTCCATAGAACAGATAAAACTCATCAGCGAAGAGTTAAAACTGCCGGTCGATACTACTATCTTATTAACGGTTCGTCGTTTGGAACAAAGGATGGGATTGGAAAACCTGATATGTGCGGCGGGAATTCTTCAACGCCGCAGCCCTGATCTGAAGTTTCAAATAGTGCTTGCAGGCAGGGGAAGACTGAAATCCAGCTTGGAAGAATTAATCGTAGAGCAGGGCGTTTCCCATTGCATACGACTTGTCGGGCTGGTACCGCGGGAAACGTTGCCGCTTTATTTTCGTTGCGCAGACTTGTTTGTTCTGCCAACAACTGCGATTGAAGGATTTGGACTGGTTACCGCTGAAGCAATGGCAAGTGGACTTCCAGTAATGGGGACCCCAATAGGAGCTACGGTTGAAATTTTAAAACAAGTTGACGACAGGCTTCTTTTTCAAAATACATCACCGGAATCATTAGCAGAAGGCATTGAAAGTTTTTTGAAGGATCCAGAACTATTTTATGGGATGAGCACCAAATGCCGAGATATTGCTGAAACTCGATATTCCTGGAACACGGTGGTAGAAAAAATCGAAAAGGAATATATCGAAGTAACGACCTGATACTTGCACTATAACCCTTTGTGTTTTTTTATAAAATAATTACACCATGAACCCCGGACTGATTTTTCCTAGATTGATTTTAATAGTTTTGATTGGGTTGGTGTATAGCAACACGTTTCTGAACTCATTCCATTTTGATGATATTCCTTCTATTCTCGAAAAACCCTGGATTCGAGGTTTAGATAAAATCCCCCAATTCCTGAATTGGCAAGGGCTCTTTCAACGACCTCTGATTATTTTAAGCTTCAATATTAATTATGCAATCAGCGAATTTGCAGTGTGGAGCTACCATTTATTCAATATCGTTTTCCACGCAATCACGACACTACTGGTTTTTATGCTTGCTCAAAGGGTTCTGAGTTTTCTAAATGATTTTTCAGCTAAATCAGGTTTATCCAATGCGCCTTTTTTTGCGGCCATGGTTTTTGCGTTACATCCTCTCAACACTCAGTCTGTTACATATATATCTAGCCGTTCATCAATAATGGCGACTGCGTTTTACCTGGTTGCCTTGATTGTATTTTTTGATGGATTCAAAAAATGGAAACAAACAGGGAAGAAAAGCTGGGGTTATTTCATTTTATCTGGAATATGTTTTTTTCTGGGAGGTTTGTCGAAAGAAACTATTGTGACGTTTCCGGCAATGCTGTTTGTTTTTCATTTTTATTTTATATCGCGTGAAAGTCCGAAAGACTGGGTTATTACCTATTCCAAATGGATTTTTCTTTTGTTCATTCCATTGCTTGCATATGTGGGCTACAAACAGCTTTTAGCGGGTGGGCTGTTGTCCGCATCCAATGCATATCTAAAACCAGGTACGTGGTTATTGACACAAACTTCAGTGGTTCCTTTTGAATATTTAAGAAAAATGCTGTTCCCGTTCAATATGAATATTGATATTGATTTTCCGGTACTTGAAAACTGGTTACAACCGGTGAACTGGCTGGGAATGCTTGCGTTGGGAATTTTTATTTTATTCTGGATGAGAGTTTCCACTTCTGTGTCTAAAGTTGATGAAGTCGGGAGGAGAATAACAGGTTTTGGAATAGCCTGGATACTGCTCACTTTATTGCCAACGTCCAGCTTTATTCCTTTGCTGGATGTAGCGGTAGAACATAGAACATATCTACCCATGGTCGGGTATGCCTTATTTGTAGCGGGATGCTTTAGCCGGTTAAAAGCGGGCCTTGATGATATTTACCCAAAAACCTCGATTTCCAAAATAAATCTGGTTAATGTTTGTATGGTGTTAATACTGATTTTATTTTCTATTGGGGTAATAACTCGAAATGAAGATTGGAAAGATGAGATTACTTTATGGAGCGACGCAAAAAAGAAATCTCCCAAACTGGTGCGCCCCTATAACAATGTTGGAGAGGCTTATGACAAACTTGGAAAGTATGATGAAGCTATCATTGAGTTTAAGGAGGCATTAAAAATAAACCCCAACTATTTTTTTGGACTTAATAATCTGGGTAATATTTATGGAAAGCAGAGAAAGTTGCCGGAAGCAATTGATTACTTCAAAAAAGCACTGAAACAGAAACCGGACTATAGTCCTGCACATTATAATCTTGCCCGTGCATTGCATCTTTCCGGCAAGCGTCAGGAAGCGGCTGAGTCATATCGAAAATCTATTAAATCAAATCCCTATTTTGAGCAGGCATTTTATAATCTGGCTTACCTGGCTATGGAGCTCAGTTTGTTTGATGAAGCACTCGAGAACTTTGAGAAATTCCTTGCCATGCAACCCAACCATTCGAAAGCCCACTTTGGGGCGGGCAATGCTTTCATGATGAAAGGACAATTGGATATGGCTTTGGCGGAGTATCGAAAGTCTGCCCAGTTAGACCCTACTTTTGCTATTCCTTATTTGAATATTGCCAATATTCAAATGCAGACTAAAAACATTCCTGCTGCGATTGAAAATTTTGAAAAAGCATTAAGCATCAACCCGAACATGCCAAGTGTTCATTTGAGTCTGGGGATGATTTACCATCAATTCCAGAGAAATTCCGAAAAAGCCCTGAAACACTTGAAAGAATCCCTCCGTTTGGACCCAAACCAGCAAAGAGCAGAACCCATACGTTCATTGATTCAGGAACTGGAAAACAAGCAGGCTACTTAAGGGAACAGAATGCGGTTTCGGACCATATGCGGGATTCCAAAACGCATATGCAGCAATTCAATTTTGACATCTTTTCCGCCAGCCTGAGGGCACTCATCGTATTTCATTGAAAAATAGGCGGTTTCCGCGTCCGCATACTCGTTGAAGGCTTGAGTTACTGTTGAGGTGTCGTCAACAGGTAAATAATCCTCCAGCTTGTTATCCCAGTTTCTGACTGCCAGCAGGAAATAGTCTTCCGTGGCTATTGACTTGTCATTTTCTACGGTTGTATTCATTTTTTCCTCCTTTCTCTACCAATATATAACCTCCCGAACTTCAAGTCACGAACTACATGAGAAAACACATCAGGAAATAGACTTTCAAATTTTAACCGAAAAACTTATAATAAATGTGTATTAATTGAGCCTAAAGAGGGTTTTTATTAGTTCACCTTGAATCCTAATTGTATATTATGGTCTATTTATCAATGGACTAAACTTCTAATCTAGAAAGGAATTTTATGCAAAGGTTGATCTGGACCACAATTTTTTTAATTGCCTTTTCTTTACCCGCATGGGCTCAAGAGTCCTTTGATAATATGTATTGTAGTGATTACCACAGTACACCTGTAAAAGTGGTCTCTGACTCATCGGCCAGGAAACTCTCTGAATCGAATACGACCGCAGGGGGTGGGTCTGTTATACGAATCAATTCGGGTCAGCTCAACGACCTTTCAAACAATGCGCGTTCTTTCGCGGTCAACTTTTCATGCGCCCGCCTTGTTCTGGGGCATCTCGTTAAAGGGGCCGAAAGTATTCAGGAACACTTCGACCAGGTTGAAAACGCCGATTGCTGGGCAGTAGGAAAACTTTTTTACACAAACCGCATTGATAAAGATGGTATTACGGCCTTGGAAGAAGAAATTAACCAGTTAAATCGAAAGCAATGGTCCCACTTCCCTGGTCCAGTCAGAGTTGTTTCCCTGAATGACACCTGTAAATTAAAGCCTTTAAAATAGAATTTATATATCCCTGGATTTCTAATCAAGCCGCCTCCGGGTCATGTGTTTTCCGGTTGCGGCTTTTTTATTTGTAAATTCCTTCCTCCAGACGCGGATCCTGTTCGCAATAGTTGATTTAGATGGCAACAAGTTTTCTTTGCCCTTCGCTTCCGGCGGTTACGCCGGACGGTAATGGTTTTCCAATTGCTGCACCACTCGCGCCAACAAAAGGGTAAGTAGCAGGTAGGTCAAGGCAACATAAGTGTATGTTTCAAAATAATTGAAATGTTTGGTGGCATATTCGTTGCCCACACGAAGAATGTCGGAAATGGCAAGTACCGAAACAAGGCTCGTATCTTTCAGCATCCC
Source organism: Nitrospinota bacterium (assembly GCA_009873635.1). Lineage (NCBI taxonomy): Bacteria > Pseudomonadati > Nitrospinota > Nitrospinota bacterium. The sequence continues at coordinate 50,147 of WAHY01000013.1, read as the reverse complement.
CAGTGTCTGATTCCCTATAGCGGGAATGATGGTGCGCAAAGCTTGTGGCAGAACGATCTGAAACATGGCTTGCTTTTCATTCATGCCAAGGCTACGCGCAGCCTCTCGTTGTTCTTTAGGAACTGCTTCAATGCCAGCGCGGAATACATCGGCCATGTAAGCTCCATAACTGAAGCCGAAACCCGCGACTGCCGCAACCAGGGCCGGCATATGGATGAACTCTCCCAACGCGTAATAAATATAAAATAAGAGTACGAGTAGAGGAACTCCGCGTAGTACCTCGGTATAGAAAGAAACCGGAACCCGGATTAATGGGTTGTCTGAAAGTTTTCCAAGCCCCACCAATAATCCGATAATGATTGCGCTGACGCTTCCAAGCAAAGTGACTAAAAGCGTGTAGAACACTCCGTAGGGTAAAAGCGAAAGTAATTCCATATAACCGCCGGATTGTTCTTTGCTTGTGAAGGCTTCCTGTGCGGGTAAATAAACCAAAAACACAAAGCTCATCAAAACTGCCAGGTTCCACGCCCAGCTTTGGGTTTTTATTTTTAATGATTGGTTCATTTTAGATTTTAGAGCTTCTATTTATCTGGAACCTGGGCGGCCTGACCCAGGTCCCATTTTTTATGCAGGCTTGCGGCCGTTCCGTCTGCGAGAACTTTCCGAAGTGCGGTATTCACCTTATTTAATAGTTCCGTTTCTTCTTTACGAAAAACGATAGCGTAATGCTCATTGGTCAGAATTTCTCCAACCATCTTGATTTTTTCAAAAATAGGTTTGTTTTGATTCTGGTAGAAAAGAGTTCCGGTGCTTTCTCCCAATACCGCGTCAACTTTTCCGTTAACAAGATCACTCACAGCATGTCCGTATTGCTGATAACCTTTCTTGCGAACGGCGGGGTCTTTCTCCAGAAAAAAATAGGAGGTGGTTCCTACCTGTGCGCCAATTAATAAATTCTTGTTTTTCGCGCCTTCAAAAGAGTTGATGCCCTCCTGATCTTTGCGGACCACCAGAGCCAGTCCGCTTTTAAGGTAAGGAATGCTGAAGGCCATTCTCTCTTTGCGCTCCTCCAGAACGGTGACGGAGCTGATGACCATATCAAACTTTTGGGTAATGAGTCCGCCAAATAATCCTGCCCATTCAACATTAACAAGCTGTATGTCAATCCCCGCCTCTTTAGCCACGGCCCGCATGAGATCGGGTTCAAACCCCGTTATATCGTTACCAACACTCATGAAGGACATGGGTACCAGGGTGGCATCGGTCGCTACCAGATAGGTTTTTCCTTTCGGGGAACTATCACAACCCATCATGAAGAGAGCAAAAATAAATATCAGAAGTTTTTTCATATTAAACATGTTTGTTAAAGTCGAGGCGACAATTGTTTTCATATCAAGGCTATTGCTCTTTGAGTCCGGCGTCTGTAATATTTCCATCATTAGACTTCATGCCCCGAAGAGGTAACGCTGGTGCCCCCCTATCTGGGGGAGGCAGATAGTAATAACTTTTAAAGCCGAGAAAACCTGTTTTTTATACAAATGAGTTATGGCTCATTGGCCTCACGCTTAGTGATGAAAGTATCGGACACAGCAAATAAAATACGAACACGGTCACCAATGGAATTACTGGAATAATGAGTTTTACGGTGCTGGGTTGAAAGAGTTAATATTTGTCCCCCTGAAAGTTTCACCTGGTAACGAGAATGACTGCCATAATAATTTATTTCATGTAAAGTACCCTGCAAAATGTTAACAGGCTCAGATTGAGTTCGACCGACATCAAAAAATATTTTTTCAGGACGAACATAGCAGGTGATGCTTTGGTTTTCCAATCCGGAAACATCAGATAGACATTGGATATTTCCGGCATCCCCTAGTGAAACGGTTATCTGGTTACCCGCCCTTTGTATTACTTTTCCATCAAGACTGTTTACCTCACCAAGAAATTCGGCGATGAAGCTAGTCTCCGGTTTTTCATATAACTCAACAGGTGTACCAACCTGTTGCAGGTAACCTTTATCCATGATTCCCATGCGGGTGGCCAGTCCCATGGCTTCTTCCTGGTCATGAGTGACGAACAGGAAGGTGATTCCCAATGCTTTTTGCATTTCAACGAGTTCTTCTCGCAAGTGCTGACGCAGGCTAAGGTCAAGTGCCGAAAGAGGTTCATCCAGCAAAAGAATTTTAGGACGATTGATGACAGCTCGAGCCAGGGCCACCCTTTGAGCTTCGCCGCCACTTATTTGGCCGGGATAAACATCGCGCAAAGCCTTAAGATGAGTGATTTCAAGAAGCTCATCAATTCTTTTGGAGATATCAGACTCCGAATGTTTGCGAATTCTTGGACCGACCGCAATATTATCGTATACGCTCATGTGCGGAAACAGGGCGTAGTTTTGAAAGATCAGCCCAACAGGCCTTTTTTCAATGGGCAAAGACCCAACATCCTGACCCTCAATTGCGATGGTACCAGTATCTGGTGTTTCGAATCCTGCGATCATTCTTAACAGGGTGGTTTTTCCACACCCGCTTCTACCAAGCAGGATGAAACGTTCGCCTGCCTTGATCTCAAGCGAGATGTTTTTCACTACGGCATTACTGCCAAATGATTTACTGATAGAGTCCAGTATTACCATCTGTTAAATAACCTTTTGCAATGAAGCTCATGAAAGAGTTGCAAGACGCTTGCATTTTATATAAATTCCAGCTTGAATAACACAAAGTAATAAGGAGAAATATGCGGGTACTGGTAATAGGAGGGGGAGGAAGAGAGCATGCATTGGTCTGGAAAATCAGCCAGAGCCCAATAGTTACAGATATCTATTGTGCACCGGGCAACGCGGGTAGCGCTGAAATAGCCAATAATGTACCAATTGCTGCAGATCAAATTGATCAGCTTCTGGAATTTGCCGAGACAAATGAAATCGGACTCACCGTGGTAGGACCCGAACAACCCCTGGTGCTGGGCATTGTAGATCGATTTCAGGAGAAAGGATTGCGTATTTTTGGACCGACTGCCCTAGCCGCAGAACTTGAGGGAAGCAAAGCATTCTCTAAAGATCTCATGAAAAAATACGGTCTGCCAACGGCTGAGTATGAAACCTTCACTTCACGTGAGATGGCCCAAAGATATATTGATGAAAAAAACCAGCCGCTTGTTGTCAAGGCCAGCGGTCTTGCTGCGGGTAAAGGTGTCATCCTCTGTCAAAACAGGGAAGAGGGATTGAGTGCTGTCGATACCATCATGAAAGAAAAATCGTTCGGCGAAGCGGGCGATCAGGTTGTGATTGAGGAGTTCCTGGAAGGTCAGGAAGTTTCAGTGTTGGCATTCTCTGATGGGAACACGGTGCTCCTTATGGATTCGGCGCAGGATCATAAGGCCGCTCTTGATGGAGATAAAGGACCAAACACCGGTGGCATGGGGGCTTATTCCCCGGCTCCCGTTTTCACCGACCTCCTGAGACAGAAGGTGCGTGACAAAATAATGCTTCCCCTGGTTCGCGCCATGAAGAGCGAGGGCCGACCCTATAAGGGAATTCTTTACGCTGGATTGATGCTCACAAAACACGGACCGAAAATTCTGGAATTTAATGCCCGCTTCGGTGACCCGGAAACACAACCGCTTCTCGTTCGCATGGCGAGCGACATTGTTCCACTCTTTGAAGCCTGTATCGACGGTACCCTTGATCAGCATGAATTGAAGTGGAAACCGGAATCATCTGTTTGTGTGGTGATGGCGGCTAAAGGTTATCCGGGGTCCTATGAAAAAGGTAAAATGATTAAAGGCCTGGAAGAAGCAGGAGCTTTAACGGATGTTGTGGTCTTCCATGCCGGAACAAAAACCGATGACAATAAAGTTTTAACCAGTGGTGGTAGAGTTTTGGGAGTCACAGCTACGGGGCCGGATGCACCTTCTGCTATAAAAAAAGCCTACGCTGCTGTTGAAAAAATTCAATGGGATGGAATTCATTATCGCAAAGACATCGGCCACAGGGTCAGCTCTTGACCCTGATGTTAATAAACAGGATACCCGGTGACCCGGTTCTCGTAAGCTCGTTGAAGTGACTTTTTAGAAAACCGGTTAACCCCCAAGCTCTGAGGTTAGTCACCGGGCATCCCAGTTTATTTTTGCGATTGCTTCTCTTTTTTTAACCGTCTATTTTTTAAATATAAACTTTTCTGACATTCATGAGAACAGTACTTTGATTGTGGATGGCGTGGGTGAAACTGTCTTCCGCAAACCACGCATACGTTGTTATAAAATTTTGTCTCATGGTTTTTTTCTTTTGGCGGTTCCCTTAACTTTTTTATAAAGGAAGCCGCTTTTTTTGTGGATTTTTGTTCGAAGAAGCTTTCAGTTTTTTTTGAAACGGCTTCGTTTCCCCGCAAAACCTTTTTCAGCTTTCCCTTTTTATCAAATATCTTGCATTCAAAAACCATAGCCCTATATCTTTCAAAAGGTGAATCAGGTCACTTCTTTAATCAATCAGGTTTTAATTGATAAATGTCCCAATTCGAATATTTGTCAAACTTTGCGTGTGCCTGAGAATTGAACTGGAATACCTTGATCCAGCAATCGGATTTATTATTATTTCCCGGGTTCGACTGAACCAGGTGAGGCCGAATTTTAAAATAGGTGTCTTTTCCGTTTTCAATGGATTGAAGAACCATTTCAAAAAAACTGCCTTTTTTTTCAAAAGCAGTTCCAGATGCTAATACATTATCTTTTTGAGTTATGCTTATTGTATTTCTCCGCACATTCAGGTTTTTATTATTAACAGGGTTTGTTTTTTCAGAGACCCAGGTGCCTTCGATTGTTTTTGGACAATTTGTCCATTCGTTATCGCTCCAATCAAGGGCAAAAACAGGATGAATGCTGGAAAAAAATAACAAGGCAATAGAAAAGAGAGTGGCTATCAATAGTTTGCCAACAGTTTTTCGAAGTTTGATAAAATCTCTTCCTTTATATAAATATTTTTGATTTTTCATTTTAAATCTCTAATCGATGTTTACTGCAGCTTTGGGTTGAAAACTTTTGATATGATTCGATAAAAATGTTGAAAATGAAACCATGCTGAAAGGCCAGGCATATTGGAAGTCGATCGCGGGGTATTTCGTTCGCAATTCATTGACTTCTTCAGGGATCTCAGTTTCTGAGTGAGATCCTCCCCGCGTAATCATGGTCGTGACTAGAATTATTTTAGTGATACCCTGCTCAACCAATTCATCGACTGCGGCTTCAATAGTCGGGTGACAAAATTCGTTGTAGGCAACTTTGAGAATATAATCACTCAATAATGGCTGCATATGTGAGGCTAGACTTTCAAGTCCTGCTTGATAGGGATCGGACTCAGGGGTTCGCTTCCACTTTCTAATGGTGGAGTCCAATTCTTTTTCCTGGGCCGTTATCGCATTTCCTGACCGAACGCGTTGTTTATGAACCCTCATAAAATTTTCAACGATCTCTTGCGGGATGTCCTTTGGCAACCCTCCATGTCCAACTAAAAGTACTGCTTGTGTTATAGCTTCCATTATTTTCCCCATGCATTAGTTTAAAATGAGGGAGTTTTCAAATTCTCCCAACCAATTATTAAATTTAATAAAATCTTTAAGCTTGATAATACCTGTTAAATTATCAGGGGCTCCCTTACCTCCACAAATAATCTTTGTATCGTTACCCAATTCTTCTTTTATTCGAATAAGATAATTTTCCGTATCTAACGGCTTCTCTATAAAAAGCCAAGAAATACTCAAGCAAATAATTTGCGGTTTATGATTCTTTGCGGTCTTAATTAAACTTTCAACTGGATTATTAAGACCCAGATATATTATTTTTGCATGAGTGAGGCTAGCGACTACCGAACTCATGAGTAAGCCCAGGTTGTGCGTTTCTCCAGGCAGTGTTGCCATCAATATGGTCCATTCATTTTTTCTCTTGTTGAGCTGCCGCCATTTGTTGGTGAGAAAACTGGTTAAGCATTCTGTTGCGAAATGTTCTTGGGATACAGACAACTCTCCTTGTTCCCAACCGATACCCACTCTTTCAATTAAGGGGCTGGCAAAGTCAACTATAAATTTCAAAGGACCAACACGATTCCAATGTTGATGAAATTCATGTATAAGGAAGTCATCATCGTATTCGTGAATTGATTTGACCCACCGCTCAAGCGTCATTTCTTTGGATGAACTATCTTTTTCCCCGGTTGATGAAACGCTGGAACCGGTTTCAATAAACTCTTTCAAACCCAACAGCCCCTGCAATTCTTCCAGGGTTCCCGATACGACTTTACTTGCCCGGTACCCCGACTCCAGGGCTTTAGCGATTGCCCGCAGCCTTGGAACATCTTCTTTGGGATACCGGCGGTGTCCAGATGGCAATCGTTGAGAGAGGGGTGTGCCGTATCGCTTTTCCCACACTCTCAACGTATGCGTGGTTATTCCTGTTAGCCGAGAAAGTTCGCCTATTGAAATAAGATTATCCATGTTGTCTGTTTGGGTCATTGCGATCCTTTGTGTTGTTGAACTAAGGATTAAATATTGTCATCATTAGTTTCTTTGTTCAACTGAACAACGTCTAAACTTGTAGCATGGTTAATGACTTTTAACCCGCCAGAAGCTCTTTCAACAAGAAAACTGTGGCCAGAAATTGAAAGCTGAAACCGGTTGCCAACTTTGACCTTGTAATCATTCAACATGTCCTGCTCAATGGGATTCAAGCCAACAAAAATGTTACCCCTGGTTTCAAACATACGTTTTACGATTTTTGAATTGGTAGCAGGTCCGAATTTCCATTCAACAGGAAGTCTTTTATGATTGTGACCGATATGAGAAAGCCCTTGAGTAGAAACTTTTGAGATGGATGAAATATTTCTTATGGGAACAACATTCTCTGTTTCCTTTTTAGCCTTGGAGGCATCAACAATTTTCAGTCCTCCAGATGTTCGCTCGAAGATCACATCAACATTTCGAACTCTGGCTTCAAATTTATTTCCAACATTGATTACGTAGTTATCAAACTTTTTCTGTTCAGTTAGACTCAATCCTACAAATCCAGATGGATTGTTTGAATTGAGATCTCTCTCAATTTTTGAATTCAACTTTTCAGATAATTCCCACTTAAAAGGAACCTTGGAATGATCGCGATTGGAATGCGCCATGACTGTGGCTGAGGTAAAAATTGTCATTGCGGTGATTGCCAGTATATTGAGAACAATTCGATGTGATTTCATTTTTTAATCTCCTAATTAAAATTATAATTAAAAGTTAACATTATGTATAAGTTTAATTTTAGACACTATTATAGATTTGTCAATAGATAATTAAACAAAAAATGCGTATTTGTTCTATTATTTTTGTAAAATATTGAAAAATAAGGATAATTTTTTAGATTTTTTTTGAAAAAAGTTTTTAGGGAGGGGAAAAAAGTAGCAGATCTGGCAGTATTCCTGCCTCAGTTAATGGGTTATTGCTCTTTGGGTTCAGCGTCACGCTGGCGCCTGGTGGCCTTGCAGGGGGAGGCAGATAGCATTGCTCTTAAAGCCGAGTAAACCTGTTGCTGACACAAATGGGTTATTGCTCGTTGGCTCCACGCCTAGTGGTCAGTCTAGTTGAGGTTCTTTGTTTTCAACCTCAACATCTTCCATTTGTTTGTTGAAGAGTTTTTGGGCGAGAAACCAGCATCCCCATGAAACGGCAACAACGGTACCAATGCCAATACTGGCCCACAGTAAAATGTTGTTGGAAGAAGACATGCCGCGCAAAAACAAAAACGCACCGAGCGGCAGGGCCATCACGAATCCGAAACAGGAAAGCAGCATGGAACTGCGGGCGTAATATTTTGGCCGGACATCAATATTGAGTTCCGGCAAATATTTTTTGTTCTCAGGCAGGGCGGCATCGAGCAGTTCAATTTCACCGGGACATTTCGGGCAATACTGTCCACCCCAGAACGCGTTTTTACACTGCAAGCAAAACTTGACCATCGGTTTCCTGTCGATTTTTGGTTGGTCTTAAGCTTACCTCATTTATAATTGATACACAACCGGGCCGTGCCCGGAGAAAAACTGTATTTAAAAGGGATGTTATGGAAACAGGAAAAAAACTGGTTGTATTGACCCACGGTGGTGCGGGCTCCGATCCGGCCTATGCCGATGGAACCGCCATTGCCGGGCAAATGTGTATGATGTCCCTGCAGACGGGTGAGCCTGTTATCGATGCGGCCTGCCAGGCGGTTGCCGCTTTGGAAGATGACGGACGCTTCAACGCAGGAGTTGGTTCGCATAAACGCATTGACGATACGGTGGAGATGGATGCTTCATGCATGGAAAGTTCCGGAACCTTTGGTGCTGTGGCCGCGTTGAGAGGATATAAAAACCCTATTAATGTCGCGCGTATTGTCAGTCAATCTGAATACCGGGTGTTGGCGGGGAGGGGAGCGGCAGAGTTTGCGCTCAATCAAGGTTGCCTGCCAATAACACCTGATGAAATTGCAAATACCGGGAAAGATTTTTCAACAACCGACACGGTTGGGTGTGTTGCGCGGTCCGGTGATGAATTCGCCGCGGCACTCAGCACAGGGGGTATCGATCAAGCCATTCCAGGCCGAGTCGGTGATGTCCCGTTAATCGGGTGCGGACTCTATGCCGGGCCGGAAGGAGCCGTTGCCGCCACGGGTGACGGTGAAGCCATCGCCATGAAGGTGACCGCTTTGCGTGCTTATCAGCTTATTGAGCAGGGTATCGATCCGAATTCCATTGTTCCCACGGTGATAGGGTGGTTTAAAGAATCCACCGCGTTTGGAATCATCGTCGTCAGCAAACTCGGGTTTGCTGGAGGGTCGAACAAAGACATGGCCTGGACCGCCAGCGAAATGGTCGCTCACGCGACTGGAAATTGAAAATTAAGCCGAGATGAATTGTTCTGACCCGTTAAAAGTTTTTGCTATTTGGCAGTGGCGACTCGCCACTTAGATGCTATCGAGTTTGACCATGCGTTTGGCGGAGAGAGTTTCGAGCCAGCTTTTGAAGGCAGAGTTTTTTTCCAGTAAACGTTGAAACGTTGATTTGAGTAGAACGAAACAAACCAGGTCCGTTTCGGCAGTCACCCTAGCGACGCGAGGCGCGTAGGTGAGAAAAGCCATTTCCCCAAAAAAAGAACCGGGACCAATAGTGGTGACCTCTTTTTTAATAACCAGCCTTTTGTTTTTAATCACCTTTGCATTACCCTTATAAATCAAAAAGCAGGCATTGGGGGCATCCCCTTCTTTAAAGATGTTGTCTTCAGGTTTGTAACTCAGCTTATACATCTCTTCGATCAAAGTTTCCCGTTCTGCGTAGTTCAGTCCGGTAAAAACCTCGACCTTTTTAAACACCTCATATATCCAGGCAAACTCTTCTTTGGTTATCTCGTCAGCCATCCGTTCACGTCTGTTAAAATATTACAGGTTTTCAGTGAAGGGCAGGTTGGAAAATAACAAACCCGTGTTGTGGAAATTTAGTATAACCCCACTTGTATGAATACATTAAGTTTTTTGCAGTTAAGAAAAGTTCACAATACCATTTTCGCAGGTATTTGGATGGGAATGAACAGTTATGGTAGAAAATACGGGTTTGGGATTTAACGATAAACATTGCTGAAGTATCCACTGCCAGGGGGGTTGATTTTTACCGGGCAGAGCGTGTAAAGTATGTCATTTCCGACCATCGCGAACTAGGCCAGCGTAGCTCAGGGGTAGAGCAACTGATTCGTAATCAGTAGGTCGGCGGTTCAATTCCGCCCGCTGGCTCCATATTTTACAATGGGTTACAGTTTAGGCTGTAGCCCATTTGTTGCTTTGGGTAGCGTATGGGGTAGCAATTTTAACGTTTTCCCTATTAGGTACCCCCCCCACCCCCAAGAAACCACCCCCCGGCAAATATATGGTTTGGTGCTACAAGTACTTTGATCAAATTTTGAAATCAGATCAAAACTTTTTACTAAAATAATTTTCACTTCACTAGAAAAACTATTGTCACTTTAAGTTCAACTAATGTCAGAGCATAGTTATCCTTGTTGAATGCTTGCGTGAGATAGATGAAAGGGAGGCTAAGCATGAGGAGTGATGACTGCTTATGGCAATGGTGATTGCGGCTTCATGCCTCATTCCTCGATATTTGACTCCATGACTGCCTGGTTCATCGTCGTGCCAGTCCGGTTTAAATTTTTTTAAATAAAAATGATTTGAGATGAAATCAATTACATTGAGGATCCGGGCATATAAATAGTTCCATCCGCGGTTTCATGAGTATGGATTTCGCCTCCCAGGCCCAGCATTTGAGAGGCTTTTTTCGCTTCTTCGGGAGTTTTGTAAATATGATCCATTATATTATGTTTGCCGCCGGAGCCTTCATCCTGTCGCTGATCTCCGCCTGAACCTTCATCCTTGTGACCTCCGGAACCTTCTCTCTTCCCAGGGTGTTGACCTTGTTTAATAAGGTCTATGGCTTCGTTTAGTTGAGAATAGAACCGGCTTTTCTGTGTGTAACCTTCAATGCGACCGACTTCTTTTTCTTCTTTTGGATCCCAGATCAGGAAGGTAGGGGTTCCTAAGATTTCTCCTACTCTTCCATCATCGATTGCTTTTGCAAACCATTCCGGGAACAGTTTCCCTTTAACGGGGACAATTTTTACAGGAAGATTTTGACCGGAATTACTTGTATTGTATTCGGGAAGAACTTCTTCCCGCCATCTTTTAGAGTTTTGAGATTTATCACCACTTAGTACAAGAAGTTCGTTGGCAAACCCCAAACAGGGTATAAGTGTGAAACAAAATATTATAGAAACCAGGTATAATTTTTTCACTGAACAAACCTTCAAGAAAATAAGATTATTAATTTTTTCGCCTGAACTATTTAACCATAAAACAGCAATTAATTCATTATTATCAAATTCGCGCTGATATGGATAAGGGAATCAGTCTGGTTGAGTGTTTGCGGCGGATACAGTACTGAGAATAATGTAGCGGTGAATTATTTTTTATTTTCAAACATACGTAACCTGAAACCTGCTTCAGCCACCCCTTTATAATCATTACGATCAGTGTAGGACTGAATAGCTTTTTTTGTATAAAGAATTGCTGTTTCATCGTCATGAGCTACATGTGAAATCCAGGCAATATTCATTTCCATCCGCGGCACATCTTTATGACGAGGGTTTAATTGTATTCCCTCTTTATAAGCGTTTATGGAATTCTTATAGTTCCTGGTATTACCATAGGCATTGCCCAAAGCTAAATATGCAGGCACAAGGTCTGGGTTTATAGTCAAGGCCTGCTTGAAAAGGTTTATAGCCTCGTCGTGCATTCCCTGGCTTCCTTTTTCAATTCCAAGGCTCAGATAGTCTTCCGCATCCATGGTTTTTTCCATTACAGAAACCCTCCAGAAAACCATTGCTAAAAAGCCTAGAAAAAGTAGGGATAATAATTGAAATTTTTTCATTGTTATCAATCTCTCTCAACTGAAAGTATTTAATTTTACAGATTCTTCAAGATTGCTGGACTCATAATCGTGACATCATATCGAAACGCTGAATGGGCTTTCTATATTTGTAAAACCTTTACGAATCGTTTGCCATGAAATTTGAAAAGTTATTTTGATTTGGCGCACCTGAAACCATTAAACTCATCTTTGCCAGTAGGCCCATACACCATTCGATAACTTGAGGAATGATAGTCAGCCAGGTTGGACCAGGAACCCCCTCTTTGCACTTTAAACCTTCCGGTTTCAGGACCTTTCGGGTTGGAATATGGGCTGTTGCTATAATAACTTTCTTCGTACCAGTCAGAAACCCATTCCCAAACATTGCCAGACATGTCATAGATTCCATATGAATTCGGCTGTTTGGTTCCTACTGGATGTGTTTTGCCTTGTGAGTTCGACTTAAACCAGGCAAACCTCCCATCTATTGTATTTCCCCAATAAAACCTGGAATTATTGTTACCTCGGACTGCTTTTTCCCATTCCGCCTCACTGGGTAATCGTTTATTTATTTTTCGGCAATACTCATTAGCTTCAAACCAGTCAACAAATTCGACGGGTAGATTGGGGCCTTTATGCTTTGAAGGATTATATTTCATAATACTTTCAAAATTTTCTTGTGTTACCTCATAAACATCAATGTAAAAAGAATCCAGAAATACCTCATGAATCGGCGATTGGTCAGGTTCCAGGTCGGCACCCATCCTGAAACTACCAGAAGGAATTAATACCATTTCTCTGTTGCTCGACAAAGATAGACCCGGGAAAAGCGTGGAAAGCATAAAGAACAGAAAAATAAATAAAAACTTTTCAAAACAGCGCATAATATAAAAAAGCTATTCCTTGAACAAGGCAGTATAAACTTGCAAAGAATATAATTTTCAAATAGCAGAACGTTTCTGTTTTGCTTTTTTGATTTCTCCTAATAATTCCTGCTTGAAGCTTTTGGGGATTATTGAATTACGTATAGTTGTTTCTATTTCTTTGGCAAAGTGCCAGGCACATCTTTCCTCTCCGAAAGAAGAAATGTATTCGAGCCCGTCTTTTTTGAAAAGTAAAATCGTGATCATGCTGGATGGATTAAAAGGGTAGTGGCACTTGTGATCAATTTCTATAATGGTCGAACTTTTTGAAGCTCCAGGATTAGATTCCCCGGCGGGAATCACAACCATCTTAGATTCATTTCCATGAATATTTGCGGTAAAGAGCGCGAAAAAGATTGCAATGAGTGCAGCTTGATTCAGCATTCTCAGTGGAAAAGATATTATTCTTTTTCTTCTTTTATCGATCGCGGAAATTTTTTTGAAGAACCTGAAACCTTGAAAAACCCACGTAATATAGCAACCCCTATAACGATATAAACTATACTATAGAGGATGTAATTTGCTTTATCCGGCATAGACATTTCTCAGACCTCATATTACCTTTTTAATTATTAAAGTTGTATTTTACTAAATAAACACACTCGCATGAAATGATTATTTCAAGCAATACTTTCCACAGCAATTTGTCTGTTTTATCAAACCATTATAATTTATATCAAGGATTAATTTTTGCCGGCTTTTACGTTGATATCCTTCTAGCAGAATATTTCTTCTTCAGACACCGAACAATCCTCGACAATTCGTCTTACCTTCCATTTAAACTTTGTAATGTCATTGGTGCTGTGTTTGTGTTCTCCTGTAACATGATCTGGCGTGTTTTTGATAGGATCAGCAACAACCATATCTGGTCTAAACCAAAGCGTTCCTATAAGCACCCAAATTCCTGTTATTAAAAATAGTAAGAGAATCCGGTCCGTTTTATTCACATTTAACTCCGATATCAAAAGATTAATATTAACGATTAGTTAAAAATAATTTGTCTGTTTTATATTGTTGTTCCGGCTACACTTTTAATCTAATAATATTCTTTGTTTATTAAAATCGATCATAGCTTGTATAGAGTGATAAAGAAATACCCTCTGAGGCGTGCGCAGGAGGAGTGGCGTAAAGATTTATAAATGAATGTGTTGGTCTAATGAAACTGAGTGAAAAAACCGATACGAACAGATCGGGTAATCTATAATTGGATTTTGTTTAATATGTTTAAATTTTCAAGCCATAGAAGTTTCATTCCCTTTATATATACATTGGCTGTTTTGTTTTCGGGTTGTTCCGTGCAAAAAGATGCTGTTGAGGCCAAAAAACCCAAAGGGTTTTCCCTGCCGGTTGAGCTTGGCAAGGTGGTGAGAATGGACGTGAAAGATCATGTGCGGACTGTTGGCACTGTTCTCGAGGTTAAACGTGTTTTCCTTTCTGCTGAAGTCGATGGAAAAATTATTGAAATTTCCGCCAAAGAAGGAATGCATGTCAAAGAGGGTGATGTTCTGGCAAAAATTGATCCTGAAAACTATCAACTGGAAGTTGAGCGTTTGCAGCACAGGCTTGATTCTGCATCAAAGGAACTCGAGATAGCAGAAATGGGTTTGCGTCCTGAAGAGCAGAAGAAACTTAAAACCCGGGAAGATGCCGCGCAAAGCAGTCTGGACCTGGCTTTGATAAAACGGAAAAGGATTGAGCGGTTGGTCAAGGATGGAGTGATGGCACAGTCTTCCCTTGATAATATCATTGACGAGGTCCGCCGTGCGGAAGAGCGATTGAAGGCCCGTCAAAGTAGCCGGAAAGCGGGCTTGCAAGCCAGGGAAGAAGATATCGCTAAACGTATTGCGGAAGTGGAAGCCATTAAGAAGCAATATGACCAGACTTTGTTGAACTTGAGTAAAACATCCATTCGAGCTTCTTTTGATGGGGTGGTCATTAATAAACTTGTTGAGCAGGGAACGTTTGTTAAACGGGGCACCCCGGTTACAGAGATGGTTTCGTCTCAGGGATTGAAAGCGGTCATGACATTACCTCAAGGGTACCGTGAAAAGTTAAACAAATTGGAAAGTATCGAAATATTTATAAAAGAAATTGGTGCCAAAATTTTTATAGATAAGAAGCATGCTAAGCGTATTCAAGTTATCCCGGATGCTAATATCTATTCAGGTAATATTAATTTCTGGATAGACTTGGATGGTAAAGATTCAAATTTGTTTCCCGGCCTTACTTTTGAAGCTCAACTTTTTATGGGTAAGCGAAGGAATGTGCTGCATGTTCCTGCTACAGCCCTGGTTATTTCTGAACAGGGGACAGCCGTATATATTGTTAAGGAAGGTAAAGCACATATAGTCCCTGTACAAGCATTCAAAGAGAGGAACGGATTTGTGGAGGTACGGGATTTCACCAGGCAATTAAGCTCAAAGGTGGATCTTATTCTGAGAGGGTCAGGAGCGGTATTCCCTCAAGCCACAGTGATGGCTGTTGATGTGAATTCAGGCCATTGATTTTTTTCTTCCCTCTCCGCTGAACGAGGTTTTTTAAATTTGAGTTTTCTCTGAAACTTTATTTTTTGATTCTTTAAGGGATTTTTTCCCTTTGTGGGTTATCTCCCACGTGGTTCCAGAGTTTTTATGTTTGGCTGTGATTAACAGGTTGTTCCTGGTATTTTTTTGGGATCAATATAAAGATCATAATCTTCAAATTTCTTTTTCATTTCCGAGTCTTCATTGACTTTCCAACCATCGGTGGATTTCTTCTTTAAGCCGTCTTTCGAACATGTCTCAGATTTTCCTATAATAAATTGAAATTGGCACACCATGAACATTCCCAAAAGGACTTGTTGTATATCGTGCTTTATTTCTTCTTCTATATTTGCGAATGTTTTCTTTTCAGCCAAAGTCAGGGATGTAGCTCTGCGTATGTATTGATTCCTGTAGAGGAAGATCATGTAGAGCCTAATGCATAACGAGTCGGGCTCAGGGTTTTATGGACTCAGGAGAAGAAGAACTCAGCAATAAAGGCTGGAAAAAACTGAGGCAAAAGGTGATAGAGAATTCCTAAAACGGCTAACTGCACGAAACCAAGAACCCATATACATTTCATGCCAGCATGAGAAACGTGTTGGTCATAATTTTCCCAGAGTTTAGTGGTCAATATAAATCCGCCAATATAAATACTGGTAAAGATCAGGGCCAGGATGATAGCACCCAGCCCTCCCCAATTAAACATGGTCCAGAGAATAAACTTCATGGCAAACAAAGAGACACAGGAAACCCCGATAAAAAGTAATAAATAGATTGCGTAATTTTTCATTCTGAATATGAAACGAATATGGACTGATGTTGGAGCACTCGATAAGCCTGTTACAATATAGCGCCATGGCGTTTGAGCAGGTTGGCAATATCAATATTTCCATTCGCGATGGCAAGATGCAACGGACCGCGACCGTCTATACCTTTGGCGTTCACGTTGGCTCCGTGTAACAGAAAAAGTTTGGCCATCTTGCGCTGGTCCCATCTTGCCGCTTCATGAAGGGGGGTATGTCCATCCTTATCCTGTTGGTGAATGGGAGCGCCTTTAATGATCAGAAACTTGGCAATACTAAGAAAACCTTTTTCCGCTACCCAGTGCAGAACTGAGCGGCCCAGCCTGTCTATTGCATCAATCTTTGCACCTTCTTTGAGCAATAGCTTGACGAGTTTCATATTCCCGCTGGCGACGGAAGCATGCAATGGAGTGTTGTCCCAGTCAGAACGATTGTTTACATTAGCGCCCCTTTCAATCAACGCACTGGCAGATTTGGTACTACCCTGGTCGACGGCGAGATGTAGGGGAGTATAACCATAATTATCTTTAGCTTCTAAATCGGCTCCCCGATCCAGTAGCACTGGTACCAGTTTTCCCAGATTTTCCAATGCGGCAACATGAAGCGGGCTGAGGCCTTCGTGATCTGTGAGATTGGCATCTGCTCCTTGTTCCAGCAGTAAATGGACCAATCCGGTGCGATTGTGGAAAACAGATTTATAAAGCGGAGTGATGCCGCGCTTGTCCTGACCATTAATATCTAAACCTATTAGTAACTTTTTTGCTTTCTCTAGATCATTTAGTTCAATAGCTTTATATAACTTTTCAAAAGTGGCGGTATGGACCGATTGGTTTTTTTCCTCGTTGAGAGAATATACCGATATCAGATTAAGCGGTTTAGTTGTCGAAGGAGGAGGCAATTGGGGCAAGCCTGATGAAATATAGTCAGACTCATCGAAGAGTGAACCAGCCACGGGTGGAACTTTATCCACTAGGGCAAAAGCGACACCGGTCCCAAAAATAGATAGAGAGAGAATTTGGGCTATCCCGATTTTTAATGCGGGGTTCATAAAATAATTGTGCCACCTAATTTGAATTTAGGCAATACATGCTCATACACATTAAAAATAATTGGGAAATTTACTTTATGTGCAATAAGCTACATTTGTATTTAAACATTTTGTAAAACAAGTTGAGAAAAGTTTAAGGATGTCATCGCGAACTCCCGAAGGGAGTGTGGCGATACCGCTTCTTTTTGGATTTACCCTTACAGGGCACGAAGTCCTATGAAAGGTTATCACGCCTTCTTCAACTTTTATCCTATATAGAGTATCTTAAAGCTCGAAAAAATCAATAATATGGAAAACGCGAAGAACACAGTGTTTACGAAACTTTTTCGGATATTTGGCTCATTCAGCTAGTTTACCGTAAATCCCAGCAGAATTATAAGAATAACGCTAATGGTAGTGAATGTAGTCAGATCTATTTTTCATGTAATCCATGAAGATGTATTAGGGGATTTAAGATAGCCCTGGTAAAAGAATCTTCAGCTCATCAGCGATTATTCCTATGGCCAGGCTACCCAGAAGAAGTCCCATAATCTGGGTGATAAACTTGATACCTCCTTTTCCCAGGAACAACAGAATTTTATTGGCAAGTTTTAAGGATATCCAGATCAGGATGCCTATAAGTATGAATTCAACTATGGAAAATATTTTGGTTGTCCATAAATTAAATTCACTGGATTGAATAATTACAGAACTTATAGCTGCGGGTCCTATAAAAAGGGGAAAGGTCATTGGCATGAAGGCAATATCCTCTTTTGCTTCTGTATCCTGGGAAATCAAAAATGAGGTTTTACTATCAGTCAGCATAGTAAAAGCTATATAAACCAGGAAAATACCTCCTATCAATTTGAAAGCCGGCATTTGAATACCAAAAAAAGCCACAATATATTTTCCAAAGAGAAAGGATAAGGTCAATAAAGCTACAGATGCACAACATGTTTTGAAAACTATTGAGTTATGTTCCTCTATGGTTTTGTCAGCAGTCAGGGAAATGTAAATCGCAAGGTTACCGATGGGGTCAATAATAGCCAGAAGAATTACAAATGTTTTAATTAGTTCAGTTAAATCGCCCATTTTGAAAAACTTTTAAAAAATCGTAGTGTTTTTTTATTTCAGATTTTTTTTATTTCTGATATAAAGTTGGTAAATTTTTTTGGTTTTTCAAGATGATAAATCTAAACTCTATTATTGCCAAAAATAAATTGAGATCTTATCTTTTTACGAGTAGTTGTAAATAATCGTCTTACTTGTTTTTTCCTCTAAGTATTTTTTATGCCTTCTTTTGTTTATTCTTGTGAGCAATGCTCAGCTGAATTGAGATTTGTTGTATCCCGAGCTTTAGACAATAATATCAGTGTTCATTGCCCGGAATGCAATGAGGTGAGAAAATTTAGTCTGGCGCGGGAAGGGAATATGGGTAAAGATTGGTGTTCTCAGTCGATGATTAAAAACAAAAGAAGGAGGGATGGCGACGGCTTGTATAAAACTACTCCTAAAAGAGATGAAGAAAAACCAGTTGATAAAATTGCTTAGTCTAATTGATTTTTTGACCCCTTATTGCTGTCTTCCCGCCAACTTTTAAAAAGCCAGATTCAGGACACAATGACTCCAGCCCAGCCTAGGTAAAGCATTGAATTTGAAAGCACCTGGTCAATCCCCCATAAATCAAATTTATTGAACAGATTCCGCCAGTCGTGAGCTTCCATATCCAACTCTCCGATCAGGGGAAGGTTTAAATAACTCCCACCTGACATATAAATACTTACATCAATAAAATTTCCAAAAAACCAAAACAGGCCAAAACTGGCACCAACCTTATCTCGTGGGTAATAAAATGATGAAAAAGTAATAACAGGGATCAGTATTTAATTCAAACTTCCTCCAAAAACTGTCAGGGTATTATTCCCGAATATTCCAATAGAGAGCATGCCCTGCTTCATGGAAGACGAGGTTCACATTATGAATCATTCCTGTAAAAAAATTCCAATCTGCGAATTGTGTTGTTTTAGAAAAAAACAATAAATACATAAAAAAAGTAGTGAAAGAAAAATAAATGCCGGTGTTGTTAAGGGTTTCCAGGGTTGATTTAAAAATGCAAATTTATGAACGGTTGCAGTAGGAAGATATTCTTCTATAGGTTCAGTGGCAATTTCATCTTTTATCTTTTGCTTACGTTCCAGGTAAGAACGGTATTTTGAAAATATAACTTCACAATTAACACAGGTTTTTGACTCGACTTGTTCAAATTGGCATTTAGGACAAATCATTAGGCTGATCTGTAAAAAGTGAGATTGTTAAGGGCCTGAATGCTAAACCAATTAAGATTAATAAGTTCTGGTGTTTTATAAAGACTTGAATTAGAATGAGAAATACTTAAGGAGATTTAGCCTTCTAGAGAATTACAGGTGTATTGCCATAACTGGTAATGTTTTAAGATTGAGTCGCCTCCCGGACCACCGGTTGTCTGATTTCTCCCTCATTTTCTCATAATAAGCTCAAATCCTGATTTATTAATTATAACTCATAGATCTCAGTTTGAGATTTAGAGCGGTATATTCAAGAGTTAGTTTGATGCCCATGTTCAATGGGCTATCCAGTTTCTGATAAGGAAAATTATGACAATCGAATCACCTGCATTGGGCTTTGAAGCTCTCAACCTTTCCGAACCTCTTCAACGTGCTGTTGATGGTGAGAAGTACACCACACCAACACCGATACAGAGAAAATCTATTCCGCATCTTTTGCAGGGGAGGGACCTTCTGGGCTGCGCACAAACCGGCACTGGGAAAACAGCAGCATTTGCTTTACCTATTTTGCAACGTTTATCGGGTGAAAAGCGAACTCCCGGCGCAAAAGGTGCGCGTTCCTTGATACTTACCCCAACCCGAGAACTGGCTGTTCAAATCAGCGACAGTTTCCGGGTTTATGGCAAGCACCTGAATATGAAACAGGCTGTGATTTATGGAGGAGTGAGCCCAAAACTACAGATCTCTGCTTTAAAGAGAGGTGTGGACATATTGATTTCTACACCGGGAAGGCTGCTGGATTTGTATCAACAGGGTTTCCTTAGATTGGATAATATAGAAGTGTTTGTGCTTGACGAGGCAGACCGTATGCTGGATATGGGATTTCTACCGGATATTAAGAAAATATATGCGATGACACCGGAAAAACGCCAGTCGATGCTATTTTCGGCTACGCTGCCCGAAGACATCCTGCGACTTACAAAACAGTTTCTTAAAGACCCGGTACGAATATCTGTGAATCCACCGGCAAGCACTGTGGACAAAATTGATCAGCGTGTTTTGTTTGTAGATCGTGAAAACAAAGGCGCTTTGCTGGAAGCTGTATTGCAGGAAACCAGCTTTAAAAGGGCACTTGTATTCTCTCGAACCAAACACGGGGCAAACAGGATTGTCAGAAATCTTGGGAAAGCTAAAATCAAGGCTGATACGATTCATGGAAACAAGTCTCAGGCTTCGCGAATGGAGGCACTGAGAAAGTTTCGTTCGGGAAAAGTTCGTGTTCTGGTAGCTACGGATGTTGCGTCACGAGGTTTGGATGTCGAAGGAATCTCCCACGTTATCAACTATGAACTTCCTAATGAAGCCGAGAGTTATGTCCATAGGGTTGGCAGGACAGCCAGAGCGGGAGCATCGGGGATCGCTCTATCTTTTTGCGATCACGGTGAGAAGGGTTATCTGCGAAAAATAGAGAAAACGATAAACAGGACAGTAACTGTTGTGGCAGACCATCCCTATCATTCCGAGTCTGTAGCCACAAAGTCAAAACGGAAGAGTGCTTCTGGGAGAAGACATTTATCCGGGCGTAATTTCAATTCAGCTGCAAAAAAGAGGAAAATCCAGAGCAGAAAAAAATACTTTTCGGTTAAACCTGGGAAAAAATCCCGCAACCGCGGCTCAAAACCAGTTGCAACTGCTTAAAAAACAGTCTTGATAACCTTTGGGTTTTGGATGTAGGTTTATAATTTTACTAACCTATAAAAACTTACCAGAGCTTCTGGCATTTTTCCTCAGGCTGATGTTCTTTCGCCACTGCTTCCCTTCAAAAAAATCACTTTTTATAAAAATTTTCCAACAAAAAGCCTGTTGTTGCAATTATTATAAAAGAATTAGCCTTATAACGTTTCCAATTGTATTGTGAAAGATCCCTTGTGAAAGAGATCTTTGCCAGTATTAATTTTTGCTTTCACTCTTGTGAGGTGGTAAATGATGCTTAAATTCATGGCTTGGTTTTCGGCCATAGTCACCATAGGTTTTATTGTGTTGATGGTGTTTGATTACGGTTAAAAAGTTCATAAAAACTAACCGGGAACATGAAACTATCTCGTTCGTTGGTCAAGGCGTTTCTGATATTTCCTTTGAATGTGATGGGGGTTATCCCGGCTTTCCTGGTATGGTGTTCGCGTCCAGGAGGAGTGCTTGCACGTTTTTCTTATTCTGTTGATAGCTTTAGGTCTTTGACCGGAACGTTGATGATCTTTTCGGGTGCAGTTGTCTGTTGGAAGACGGTTTCTCTCTTTACAGAAGTGGGGGAGGGCACACCGGCTCCGTTTGATCCGCCTAAGAAGCTGGTGATACAGGGTCCATATATCCATATGCGAAATCCAATGATGGCAGGTGTCTTGCTGGTATTACTGGGAGAAGCCCTGTTTTTTGGATCCGTTCCACTGGGAGTGTGGTTTCTGTTCTTCTGTGGGTTGTGTCTGGTTCTCATTCCAGCCTGGGAAGAACCAGACCTGGAAAAAAGGTTTGGCGAACCATACAGGGAATACAAAAGCCAGGTGCCGCGTTGGATACCAAAAACTTTATCGGATAAAAATGAACTGTGAGTGACGAGGAAGAAAAGTATGGCCTGATGGACTGGGTCGGTTCTATTATCGGGATTGTTGTTGCCGGATTTATTCTGTTTATTTTGATCTGGCCGTTGATAGACCCAACCCCGGACAAGTCTTCCTCTTTAAAAGAAAATATTCACAAAGCTACCGGGAGATAAGTTTTAGTCGAACGGTGGTTGGGTTTTACGTTTGTAGTCCTTTTCACTCATGCCCATTCGTCCTTTTATAAAAGCCAATTTTCTTTCTGCAATTGCAATAGCCTGATAGTTGTTGGTTTCCCTTCCCAACCGTTTGGAGATTTCAATTTCCTCAATGGCTTTATCCCAGTTTTTCAATTTCTCGTACACGCTTATTAAATTCAAGTGGGATTGGACATGATCTGGTTCGATGGCAAGTATCTTCTGGTAATATTTTGCTGATTCGTTGAGTTTCTGGTCATACCAATATTCCAGGGCAATTTTAAAGAGAAGTTCAGTATCGTCTGGTCTTTGAGCTTCGGCTTTTAAAAATTCTGCCACCGCCAGATCGTTCCGTGTCATTTTTGAATAAACATCTCCCAGTCCTAATCGGGCCTTCAGGTTATCAGGTTCGATCTGGAGAGCTTTTTTAAATGCGGCAATTGCCTCATCTCTATTATCGGCTTCATCATGAACCCGCCCCATCCTGTAATAAGCCTCTACAGAATCCGGGCTCAGCTTCAGGGCCTGGTTTAAAATTTCAACGGCTTCATTAAAAGCCCCTATTCTTTGTTTTTCAGTGGCATTGATGATTAGTTCCTGAGGGCTTTCGGGTTGAGAAGAGGGGCCTTCACTTTCCCCGCAACCGATGAATAAAACTAAAAGACTAAAGGCGAGGAAATTTCGGTATAAAAGTCTAGAAGAAAAAAAAGGCACAATTCTGCTCTCGTTGAAATGTTTCAAGTTAGTTCCATTTCTACCTGATCCGGAATGATTTGGCAAGCGCTCATGAATTTCATCAATTAAGGGCCTACGCTTTTATTACAGGTAAGAGTTTATTATAATCATGATGGTCTGAAGCATTGAAAAGTTCTCAGTGCCGCTCAGATTAATAATTAATGGGAATCACTATTAATTCTGTGATTCTACTTTATGGCAACTCGCGTCCTTTTATTTCATAAGGGTCGCTCATGGCCAAAGGCAATATTTAGAGGTACTCCAAAAGGATACTTTGTATCCATAATTGAATAGGAAAAGACCATGTCGGATGAAATTAAATATATAGAGGACGGAGATGGGGGGTTCGCGGTTCCCTGCCAGTTGAAAATTGCTGAAGGTTGTGAAGAGGCCGGGGAATTTTGTGAAAGTAAAGAAGATGCGCGCCTCTGGGTTGAAGAAGAATGTTGGATTTTTTCGGGTGAATGGTATTTATGCGCAGCATGCAACGAGCAGATCATGCGTAACATCTCCAACCTTCAAACAAAGAAAATGAATTAACTGCCTGGCGCAAGCGTCAAAGGTTGAAAACATTTTCTTCCCACCTCGATACGGGTACGGCCCGTTTCACGGAGATCTATGAAATTAATTGAAGTGATTACAGATAAGCAGAATATGGGTCCGGTCACCAGTATTGCTGATCAGCATGAGTTGGAGATTAACTGGATAGGAGCCCCGGATCAGCAAGACAGGCAATTGATCCGCCTTCTTGTTAACGATGCGAAACGACAATCCGTGCTGGATGCCCTGCAGGGTTTGTTGGGAGAATCTTCAAGAATTCTTGTTCTGCAACTCGAAGCTGCATTACCAAGAAAGGAGAAAGAACCCTCTGACGAAGAAACCAGAAAAACAGTTACAACCACCCGCGAAGAGCTCTATAACGATGTTGTCAGGAACGCGAATCTGGATTCAACCTATCTGCTGTTGGTATTTCTCTCAACTGTGGTTGTCGCCATCGGTTTGCTGGAAGACAATGTTGCGGTGGTCATCGGGGCTATGGTGATTGCTCCTCTTCTTGGGCCGAACATGGCTCTTGCGTTGGGAGCTGCACTGGGTGATATGGCCCTGATGTGGCAAGCGACTAAAACCACAATAGCGGGAGTTACCCTGGCGCTTTCGCTTTCAATAATTATAGGGATTATTTATCCAATCAACCTGGAAAGCCATGAATTGATTGCTCGCACTGATGTAGGGTTAGACTCTGTGGTGCTTGCTTTAGCTTCAGGGGCTGCGGCAGTCTTGTCTTTAACAACTGGGCTTGCGAGTGTACTTGTGGGGGTGATGGTGGCAGTGGCTCTGTTACCTCCTACTGCTACATTGGGACTGATGATGGGTGCTGGTCAACCCAGGCTTGCATTGGGGGCGGCTTTGCTTTTGGCAGTCAATATCGTAAGTGTGAACCTTGCCGCCAAGGTTGTGTTCTGGGTTCGTGGTGTGAAACCCCGCAGTTGGCTTGAAAAACAAAAGGCCAACCAGTCAATGGTGACCTATCTGGTTCTTTGGGCGGTCTCACTGCTGGTTCTTCTAGTGGTGATCTTAATTCGGAAAGGGCTGTTGGTAATTTTGTGAGCAAAAGAAATGCTTCTTAATATCAGAAAACATTGAATATGAATAGAATATTTTAATTTTCGCTGCCTCTAATAATAGAGAATAAAAGTTTTCCCTCTGATTTTGGTAGGTACCAGGTAAGTCCAATTAATTAAGTTAGACCCCTTGGGTCCAATCTAGTTGCCAATATTAGGACTTAGTGGTTTATTAGGGCTGGCTGTCCTGATGTTCCCCGCATCGCATCGCCTTAATATTCCATACACTGTATTGCTTGCGTTAACAGGTTGCCTGCTTGGAGTTTCCACTCAATGGGGAATTGATATACAGCACCTGGGAATTCTCCATGACTTTCTTGTTAGCCTGAATTCCTTTCACATTTCCTCCGATGCAGTCCTTTTCATCTTTCTTCCCGTATTGGTTTTTGAGGCGGCATTGGGTATTGATGCGCATCGGCTGGTCGATGATATCGCCCCCATTCTTCTGCTTGCTGTTGTCGGCTTGCTGATTTCAGCCATAATGGTGGGTTATACGCTTCATTGGGTTTCCGGGACTTCACTTATTCTTTGCCTTCTTTTGGGAGCTATAGTTTCAGCAACAGACCCGGTTGCGGTGATGGCAATTTTCAAAGAGCTTCAGGCTCCAAAAAGATTGTCGATACTCGTGGAGGGTGAAAGCCTGTTTAACGATGCTACGGCGATTGTCCTGTTCGGTATATTAACCGCCATTCTTACAGGAGACTCCAGGGGAAGTGTTTTTTCCGGCATTCAATCTTTTGTGAAAGTTTTCCTGCTGGGAATACTTGCAGGACTTTTCATCGGTCGAGTGTTTTGTTCTGTTTTATCTAAAATGGGACAATATCCTCTTGTTCAAATAACTCTAACCTTGTCGCTGGCTTATATCTCTTTCATTCTGGCTGAACATTATTTTCATGTTTCCGGCGTGATGTCGGTTGTGGGGGCGGCTTTAGTAGTGGGGTCATACGGTCACTCCACCATTTCACCGGAAACCTGGGAAAAACTGCATGAGACATGGGATCATTTTGCCTTTTGGGCCAATTCAATTATTTTTATTCTGGTGGGGATGGTGGTTCCGAAGATTATGGGAAGCATCAGCCTGAACGAATGGCTTTTGCTTGGGGTGCTGGTGCTTGCAGCTTTTGGTGCAAGAGCCTTGATCCTGTTTGTTGTTCTTCCTTTATTTGAAAGATGGCATTCAAGCGCAAATATCAGCAAAGCTTATAAAGGAATAATGCTTTGGGGAGGTTTAAGGGGTGCTGTTTCATTAGCTTTGGCATTATCTGTCATGGAGAATGCGTCTTTCGGCCCTGACGCACAAAGGTTCATAGGGATACTTGTGACAGGTTTTGTATTGTTTACCTTGTTAGTCAATGCAACAACTATCGGGGCATTATTGAACCTGTTTGGTTTGAATCTGCTAAGCCCCATTGACCAGATAATTAGAAACCGAGCATTAAAGCATTCGTTGACTAAAATTCAAAATACATTAAAGAACAAGACCAGTAGCTACAATATAAACTCTGACCTTTCAGATGATATTTTGAGGCAATACCAGGGTGATAAAAAAGAAGTTGATGAGCTGTTAAGTCAGTCGAAAGAGCTTTCTGAAAATGATTGGATCAGGGTCGGTCTTTTAGATTTATGCGCTCTTGAGAGAGCGGGGTACCTCAAGCAATTTGAAGAGGGCTTTATATCTACTTATATAATCCGACGACTGTTAGTCCAGGTAGAAGATATGTTGGATGGATTGCAAACGGGAGACGCGCGAGAAGGATACCAGGTAATTTCTAATAAACTTCTGGAATTCAATTGGAGATTCAGATTCGCTCTTGCCTGTCATCGTAAGCTGGGCATAAGCAGGAAACTTTCAGAGCACATTGCGGACCGGTTTGAAATTCTTCTTTCAAGCCAGACAGTAATGAGGGAAGATTTGTTAACAGCTCTACCGAAAATGAAACCGTTTATTGGAGAAAAATCTACAGAAACTTTAAAGTCTTTACTGGACTACCGCCTTAAAACAACAGAACAGGCGCTGAATATGTTGCAATTGCAGTATCCTGATTATTTTTCCATGTTGCAAAAACGCTATTTAAGCCATACGGCGATAAGGATCCAAGAGGCGGATTATGAGCAACTGCGTGGGGAAACAGTCATAAGTGGCGAGGTATTTAAAAGTCTGGAGTCTGACTTGCAAGCCCGGGTTAGGAAAATGGCACCCCGCCCGGAACTGGACCTTCACCTGGAACCCGAAAAACTGGTGCGAGGGGTTTCCATGTTTTCTGGTTTTCCCCCTGATCGTTTGGCTCATATTTCCCGTCTGCTTAAACCCATGTTGGCGATGCCGGGAGAAACAATAGTAAAAAAAGGTGATATTGGCCATCATATGTATTTTATTTCTTCGGGATGTATTGAGGTAGAGACTTCCCCGAAACCTGTACAACTGGGCAGCGGAGAGTTTTTTGGTGAATTAGCATTGATCACAAACAATCCAAGAACCTTTACTGTCAAGGCCTTGGGGTTCTGTGATCTTCTTGTCCTCAGCGATTCTGATTTTAAATTGTTTCTTGAGGATAATCCTGAAGTTCGACAAACTGTAATTGAAACTGCGGACAAAAGAATTGATATGGATGGTGTGGGCTGAAACCCAATATTTATGATTAAGGGATGGTCTTTAACGATTGCCTTCCTGCTATAAAAATATATTATAGTGTTTTAGGGAATAATATAGACCGCATAAACTCTATAAAGTTAGGCATGAAGAAAATTTCTCACTGATTTTTAGGGTATTGCATGGCTCATAAAATTAGATTTGGAGATTTTGTCAGAGAGGTCAGCCTTAAGCAAAACTCTCTTTCTTATAATTTGTTGACGCCACCCGTTGCTTATGATGAAGAGGGAAAAGAAATTCCCTACCATCCCAGGAAGATACAACTTCGAAGTATTGATATGTATCGTCTTCTTGGTCCCTATGTAGGGTTACGACTGATGAGCCAGATTAAAGCTGTTGTTCCTCTGGCTGCTTATCTCTTCCTGTTTCAGGTTCTTATTCTTCGGCAAAATGTACTGGAGCATGGTGTTATCACAGCCGGATTGATTGCGGTTATTCTCGGCTTGATGATTTTCATGGAAGGTTTGAAACTTGGGCTCATGCCTTTTGGGGAAGTGATCGGGCACACCCTGCCAAAAAAATCCAGCCTTGGAGTTGTTTTGTTCATAGCGTTTTTGCTGGGTATCGGCGTTACCTTTGCCGAGCCGGCGATTGGTGCCCTTCAGGCGGTTGGGTCCATTGTTGATGTCCGCAAAGCCCCTTACCTTTATACACTGCTCAATAACTGGACAGGTCAGCTTGTCCTGGTAGTAGGGATTGGTGTCGGATTGGCTGCTGTTCTTGGCACCATGCGTTTCCTTTATGGCTGGAGCCTCAAACCCATGATCTACACCGCCCTGCTTCCTACGTTGGGGCTGACCGTGTTTTGTATGATGGACCCTGAGTTGAGTAAAATTCTGGGATTGGCCTGGGATTGCGGAGCGGTTACAACAGGCCCTGTAACCGTGCCACTGGTTTTATCCCTGGGAATTGGTATTGCCTCGGCAGCAGGTAAGGGAAATTCTTCGCTGTCAGGTTTTGGTATTGTGACCCTGGCATCCGTTTTTCCAATTATTGGGGTGATGGGACTGGCAATATATGTTTCCATGGTGGTAAGTCCGGAATCAATTATTGAAGCAAGCCAGCTTGTGGTGACCCAGGCCGGGTCGAGCTGGATGCAGGAAACACCCTATGCTGAGATCATCGCAGGTGCCCGTTCTATTGTGCCTCTGGTGCTCTTTTTATTTCTGGTGCTCAAGTTATTATTGCGGGAAAAAATTCATGAACCGGGTATTCTTGCTTACGGACTTTTTCTTTCCCTGATAGGCATGATTATTTTCAACATAGGTTTGAGTTATGGTTTGGCCAAATTGGGTAGCCAGTCCGGAAGTTTTGTGCCAGCAGCTTTTATCACTTTGGAGAATGTAAAAGGTTCTCCGTTATATGCTTATTCAATAGGTGTTTTTATTGCAGTGTTCTTTGCATGGATTCTGGGCTTTGGGGCAACTTTGGCTGAACCGGCATTGAACGCATTGGGACAAACTGTTGAAGATCTCACAAATGGGGCGTTTCGAAAAAAGATGCTCATGATGGCTGTTTCAACAGGAGTTGGGTTTGGTATCAGCCTGGGTGTTTTAAAAATAATTTTTGATATTCCAATTTCTTATCTTTTAATACCGGGCTATATCCTCGGAATTATACTGACTGTATTTTCTTCAGAAGAGTTTGTGAATGTTGCCTGGGACAGTGCGGGTGTGACAACCGGCCCTGTAACGGTTCCTCTAGTATTGGCGATGGGTCTGGGGTTTGGTAATGCTGTTGAGGCCATCGAAGGTTTTGGTATTTTGTCTATGGCCTCCATCTGTCCAATCTTGTCGGTTTTGATTATGGGGCTGTGGATTCAATATAAGACCCGGCAAGCTAATTTAAAACGGATCGACCTTCTTAAAGGACAGGAGGCTGTTGGATGAGCTTGAGAGAGATAACTGTTTTAACTGATATTTCCCTAATCACTTGTATTGTGCAACGCGGGGTTGCGGATACCATTATCGAGGCGGCCCGTGAAGCGGGTGCTCAGGGAGCAACCGTTCACTTCGCTCGTGGCATGGGTGTGAGAGAGCGACTCGGCATTCTTGGGGTCGCGGTGGAAGTGGAAAAAGAGGTGATCGATATTGTGGTCTCCAAGGAACAGGTAGAACGTGTTTTTGAACGCATGTATCTGGCGGGTAATCTTGATACCCCGGGAATGGGAATCATGTATATTACACCGCTTGATAAAGCCGCTACTTATATTCCACCAGACGTGCTGGAAAAGTTTGCGGTGGATAAAGATGAAAAAGCAGATAATGCTTCATAAAAACTCTTGATGAAAAACCAACTCACAAAAGATATAAAGCTCATCACCTGTTTTTTGCCGAAAGGGGCAGGCATCAGGCTGGTGGAAATTTTGCACAAAGAAAAAAATATTGATTCCACCAATGTGCATACCGGAAGAGGGTTGCGTACTGTTGAGAGTGTTAAAGATTATGGAGCCTGGTCGGAACAGGATGTATTGACAGTTATCGTTGACTCTGAAAGAGCTGATGAAATTTTTTCATTCATTTTTTTTCATGGGGAACTCAATAAACCGGCAGGTGGATTTATCTATCAGACCTCATTGACAAAAGCTTCGGAATATAAACTACCCCGTGTTGGGGATTGAAACAGCCCCCCTGATATAAAACCGGGTATTCCATCACCTCCCTGATGATTTTTTTATGAGAGCCGTTTTATCGTTTTTGGGATAAAACATTTATTCGTAAATTCTTTTTCAAGCCGACTGGATTTTTTTAAGAATTTGACCTGATCTATTGTTTATAATGAATTTTACTTGAAGAGCTGATCTAATTATTTCTAGGAGTGATTAGTTATGCCAGTAAATTTTCAAGATCCGATAAGCGCTTTTCTCTCTGATAAAACGCTTACCATTCCTTTGGGCCAAGTCCTTCTTTTTACATTGTTAATGACTCTTTGTATGCTTTTTGGAAGGCATAAGCTGGGCTTGATGGTGTCCTACGCGTTTGTATTTTTCTGGGGATTTATTTTCAACAGAAGTTATTTTATCGATTTGCTGGGCAACACCAGCATGGGCCTATATATTTATTCCCTGTTTGGTTTTGGCATGGCAGTGCTTGCTATTGTGGGAATGTTTCAAGGTGATCGAAGGGGTTGATCCCAGAATTTCTGCAAGCTGAAGTGGGTGATATATTCTATTCTGAGATTTTAAATTTCCTTGCAATCAGCCTTTTCATATCTCGCGCTTTTCCTATCCAGAAAAAAGTATCTAATTCAATATAGTATTTCAAGGCAAGCTCAACGTGCTCCATGGCCTTTTGACCATTGTTCAAATTGGCGTAAACGACTGCCATATTGTAATGAACACCCGGTACGTTTTCATCGACCTCCATGGCTTTGTCCAGGTATTTTTTTGCCTCTTTGTATTGTTTGTCTTTGATATAAGCGGCAGACAATTTTTTAAGCGTTTCCACATCATCGGGTTTAAGACGTTGAGCTTCTAAAAGAACCTTAATACTATCCTTCACTTGCCCTTGCTTCAGGTAAATTTCGCCAATTACACGGTAGGGAACTTGCAAACTCGGGTTTTTCTTTAAGGCCTGCCGGGATAGTTTCAAGGCCTGGGAGAATTCTTTTCTGCCATAATGGACTTCGCCTAAAATTGCCTGCGCTTCAGGTCGTTCCGGGTCGATTGCCAGTATTTCATTGGCTTTTTCCCTTGCTTTTAAAAGTTGATCCGTTGCAACCAGGACTTGAGCGTAAAAATAAAGGGCCTGAACATCCTTGGGATATTGGGCAAGAAAGTATTCTACCGAGCTTTTAGCTTTGTCATAGTTTTCTTCATCAAAGGCTTTTTGTGCCTCTTCCATTTTTGCGCGGTCAGGCCTTTCTTCTTTTTCACTGTCTCCATTTCCGCAAGAGACTAGAAAAAAAATCGAAAGAAATAATAAAAAAATTAAGTTGAAAGCCGGAGACTTTTTTGTTGAGTCTGGTTCAAAGGAATCAAGGTTCAAGCTCATGGCAATAAAATTTGGAAAACGTATGAATGAAAAACGCGCAGGCAGATTTATTTTAAGGATTTTTATCGTGATTTTAGACTGGGTACGTAGGCCTGTCAATCATTCTCCTGATAAATGTAAAATTACTGTTCTTTTATGTGGATGGGTGCGATGTTCGAACAAGTATACCCCCTGCCAGATACCTAGGCTCGGTTCATTTCGCTCTACCGGTATGGATAATTGGGTTTGAGTGAGTGCGGACCGTATATGCGCAGGCATGTCATCAGGACCTTCTGACTGGTGCTTAAAGAGGGAATCTCCATCGGGTACCAACCGGTTGAAAAACTGGTTTAAATCATATAGAACATCCGGGTCGGCGTTTTCCTGAATAAGTAATGATGCAGATGTGTGGGGAATAAAGAGGGTTAAGAGCCCGGACTGAATATCTTGTTGGTGGACCCAATTGCGTACTTCACTGCTGATGGAATAAATGCCACGACCTTTTGTTGAAACTGTAAACCTGAACTGCTTTTGTTTCATGCCTTTTCCTCAATATCTATGATATATAGCATGTTATTGTTTTCATTATCTCGACTTTTTGGTTATTTCAAGCTATCTTTGTAGGATATTAATTTCAAATATTGCACTTCCATAATGGAGGAACCTGCTTACAGGTTCAAAACTAATTTTCCAGGGGAGTCAAATATGTCCATAACAGCTGATAAGGAAGTGAGCTTCAGGGAAAGTGTAAATCTTTCATGTGATCTGGCCATGGCCACGCTGGATATTCCGGATGGTATGGCTAAATATATTCGGAATGTCAACAATGTTTACCAGGTTCGATTTCCCGTCAAGATAAAGGGTGATATAGAAACCTTCATTGGTTGGCGCGCGGTCCACAGTGATCACAAACTACCTGCCAAAGGTGGCATCCGGTTCGCTCCCAATGTCAATCAGGATGAAGTAGAAGCTCTCGCAGCGCTCATGTCCTATAAATGTTCCCTGGTTGATGTCCCGTTTGGTGGATCCAAAGGTGGACTGTTGATTGATCCGAAGCAATATGAGCGGGATGAAATGGAACGGATAACCCGGCGTTTTGCTTTTGAGTTGATCCAGAAAGATTATATAAATACCGCAACCAATGTCCCGGCCCCGGATATGGGTACAGGTCAGCGTGAGATGGCATGGATAGTCAGTACTTATGCTGCGCATTGTTCCAGTGATATTGATCACATGGGTTGTGTGACGGGTAAACCGGTTTCAATGGGGGGAATACGCGGAAGGGTAGAAGCTACAGGACGGGGTGTGGTGTTTGGTCTGCGCGAATTTTTTCGTCACCCTGAAGACGTCAAGCTGGCGAAAATGGAAGGGAACTCCCTGGAAGGAAAAAAGGTAATCATACAGGGACTGGGAAATGTTGGTTATCATACTGCCAGCATTCTTCAAAAAGAAGATGGAGCTAAAATTATTGCCGTTCTGGAATGGGATGGAGGATTGTATGATCCTAACGGTTTGGATGTCGAAGATGTTTTTCAATATAAGGTGGATAACAAAGGTGGAGTGAAGGGTTACTCCAAAGCTGAATATTTTGAGGACAGCAAAGTATTGCTGGAAAAAGAATGCGACATACTGATACCTGCCGCGATGGAAGCGGTTATTAATCGGAGCAATGCCGCAAAAATTCAGGCAAAACTGATTGCGGAAGCCGCGAATGGACCCGTCACCTTTGCCGCTGAAACCATATTGAAGGAAAAAGGGGTGATTATTATTCCCGATGTCTACCTCAATGCCGGTGGCGTTACAGTATCTTATTTTGAATGGATCAAAAACCTGTCGCATATACGCTTTGGTCGAATGAACCGAAGATATGAAGAAGGGCAAAGCCAGCTTTTAATTCAAGCTATAGAAAATACTGGCAATAAGGTCCCGCAGGATCTTGTTGACAAGCTCAGCCAGGGGGCGGATGAGGTGGCATTGGTACGATCAGGACTCGATGATACGATGCGCCGGGCATTTCAAGGTATTCGGGAACGTTACTGGTCGAATGATAAAGTGCCAAACTACCGAATTGCCGCAATGTCGATTGCGATTGAAAAAATTCACATCAGTTATAGCACAATGGGGATCTATCCTTAATGGATAACCCCGCCGGGTTTTTAAAATTAATCGCCTCTTTCAAATCACGATTGCCGTCTTAACGATTTGTTGCCTGGATTCCTGCTACGTGTTATATCTCCTCAACATCATTTGTTTTAACTGCCTCCAGATAGGCCATAAATCTGAGATCCTTGAATGACAGATAAAACTGAATATGACAAAAGTGGGGTTTCCAGCCAGGGGGCGGAGACAGCTCTTTCCGGTTTACTCAAGCATGTTCTGCCAACCCGGAAATTCAGTGACCGCTACCCCCTTGCCGCAGACATCGGCTATTTCGCCAACGTTATAGACCTGGGTAATGGTGAGGGAATTGCTTTTGGTACCGATGGTGTTGGAACCAAGATCATAGTGGCCGAGTTGCTGGGCCGATATGAAACCATAGGGATTGACTGCATTGCGATGAATGTCAACGATGTGATTTGTGTGGGCGCCCGCCCAGTCAGTATGGTGGATTACATAGCCTGCTCCCACACAGACCCTGAAGTTTTTGAGCAGCTGGGGCAAGGTCTTGCCGAAGGTGCAAGACAATCGGGAATCAGTATTTCCGGTGGCGAAATTTCCCAGATCAGGGAAATTATTACGGGTATTGATCTCATCGGGGCCTGCATCGGTCATGTTTCTCTGGACAAGGTCAATACAGGCCGGGACATCAAACCGGGTAACCTGATTGTCGGACTGGCATCCTCGGGTGTGCATTCGAACGGATTGACCCTGGCACGAAAGGTTCTATTGGGGGATAGCCTCGAAGAACAAAAATCGCGAGTCAATGATTATGAAGAGTTTCTTGACCAGACTTTGGGTGAAGCATTGCTTGAACCTACACGGATTTACGTACAACCTGTTATGGAAATGCTCGATGCCGGCATAGACCTCAAGGCAATGGTTCATATTACCAGTGGTGGGTTTTGCAATCTCAATCGCGTCGCGGCTGACAACATACGTTTTGTTATAGACACTTTGCAACCGGTTCCGGAAATTTTTAATCTCATTCAGGATCGGGGCGGGGTGAGTGAAGCGGAAATGTTTGAAGTCTTCAATATGGGCACTGGATTCTGTCTCATTGTTGAAGGCACGAAAGAAGTTGAAGAAATTGAAGAGATTTGCAGGGATCACGATCTTCCATGCCAGGTCATTGGCCGGATCGAAACCTGCGATGGCAAGGAAGTCTCCCTCCCAACAAAACAACTCACCGGAAGAGGCAGTAAGTTTACCAGCTAGAGGTGGGGCCTGCACCGCATTACCTTAAATCATAGTCTTTATGACAGAGGGTCCGAAGATGGGAAATTTTTTCTCAAGAAAAAATGGCTTATCCCCCGCCTGCCTGTTTTGCACTTCATCGGAAAGAAATACATTCAAGATATCCTGAGGTCGTTTGAATTCGGGAAGGCTGCTTTTTTGAAAGCTCTTATTTTCCATTCTATTCGTGTTGAAGGAAGACCTGATGATTTGGAGTTCAATCAATAGTTTTTCAAAATCTCCACCGGCCACGGCATCCGCTTGTTTTTTCTGTTCCGGGGTCAAATGATTAAGGCATGAACATGTGTGGTTTAATGCTTCCATACATTTATTGACGGCAAAAACTTTAATCCCTTAACCTTTAAAAACGGTTAAACCCCTTATTATTTTCAGGCTCGGCACTGGTAAAAACTTAGCCTTTATTAAAATTTCTGCAAATAAAACATGTGGTTATGAAGATCCCCGTATGAATTTTTATAAATAACTTTTTTCCTTTTTTAGGGAAGGAAATTAAGGACTGCTCTCACTTGCCAGCTTGAAAAGAACCGGGAATTATCCGAGAATGCGGGATTGATATTTAATGAATCAAGATATTCACCACTCCTTACCCGATCAGGTTTTAAAGAATGAGTTTGTTGACTGCCAGACCTTCTTCTTCCGATTTCGTTCTGGAAGACCCTTATTTTCTAAATATTGATGAGCACCCGGATTGGCAAGGGCAATTTGGCAACGACCACCCTGTCAAACTGGAAATAGGTTTTGGAATGGGCGACTTCCTGATTGAAATGGCTCAAAGGGAGCCTCAAAACAATTTTGTCGGGGTCGACTTCTCACCAGACTGCATTAGAAATTTGCTGTCCCGGGTTAACGAACTTCACTTAAAAAATATTCGTGTCATATATGGAGATGTCCGGGAAAAAATCCCTTCCCTTTTCCATGACGGAGAATTGAGCACGGTTTATATTAACTTTCCTGATCCCTGGCCGAGAAAAAGGCATTTCAAGCGCCGGCTGGTTAAACCCGCACTGGTCAAGTTGGTGGCGCAAAAACTTGCGCCGGAGGGTTGCGTCCATCTGGCAACGGACAGCGAACCTTATGCACGGGAAATTAGCGGATATTTTAACGAAGAATCCTTGCTGAAAAATAGAACCCGGGAGTTAGGATTTCTACAGACTCGTAATCATCTGCCGAAAACTAAATACGAAAAAAGCTTCATTTATGCCGGCGACAAAATCCATTATCTGGAATATTGCAAATCATCCATTCAAAAAGACGTGTCTGCTGCTAAACAGGAACCGGAATTCTTAAATAATGATGAACGGCTGAAAAAAGCTTTTGAAGATGCAGTGGCCAATGCACAGGATGCCTGTGACCTGAAACAGGTTGGAGATCACCTTGCCTATGCGGGAGATAAGCAATGGGCTGAAACCGTTTACAAAAAAGCAGAAGAGACGGCCGAAGACTGTTTGGATCTAAACTGGTTGGCATACAGCGTTTCTGAGGCACTCAGCGATAAGGAATGGGCAAAGAAATTATACGATAAAGCTGAAACCAGAGCTGAAAGCAGTTTGGATCTAAACTGGCTGGCATACAGTGTTAAGGAAATTCTGGGTGATACGGAGTGGGCTAAAAAACTCTATCAGAAGGCTGAGAAAAATCCCAAAAATGTGCGAGAGCTCTGTGACCTCGCAGACAGCATTGCTGAAACATTTGGCGATAAAGACTGGCAGGCCAAAGTTTACAAAAAGGCTGAAGTCATGGCGAAAGAGCATTCTGACTATTATGAACTTGCCGACAATATCTGTATGAAATTTGGGGATGACAAGTGGGCAAGGGAGATTTATGGGAAAGCCGAGGAAACAGCACAGGATAGCAGTGATTTAAATAGCCTTGTAGAAAGCCTGATAGAAAAGCTGGGCGACAAAAAATGGGCCGAACAGGTTGTTAGAAAAGCCGAGGCATTGGCGCAGGACAGCATTGATTTCTGTTGTCTGGCAGACAGCCTGTGCGAAAAATTCGGCGATAAACAATGGGCGCGGAGGTTATATAAAAAAGCAGAGGAAAATGCGGAAGAAAGTTTTGAGTTTCACTGGCTGGCCGAAAGCCTGAGCGAAAGGCTGGGTGATAAAGAATGGGCTGCAGGGATATACAATAAGGAAAAAAATTTATAATTTTTCAGGAAACAGGTCAAACTTCCAGCAATTGATCACGTGTTATAAGGAATTTTTTATCCCTTCTTTAACAGCTTCATAAACGGTCTGTCCAATAAGCTCCCCAAGCCGGGTATGCATGCCACAAAAGTTTTGTTTCACTTCACCTGATGATGCCAGCACAATGCAGTCGGTCCCCGTGCCGGTAGCAGGGGTGCCGGACTTTCGGCTTTTGACTCCCATATCAAATAACGCGCGGGTCTTGGCCATAGTGGCAACCTGTATGGCTTCCAATTGCCCTGAGACATGAGGTAGGGCGTTGGTAGCAAGAATGATATTAATGGTTCCGTAAGGGTTCTTCTCATCGGTTTTTTTTACATCCGCTGCTTCTCCTGCTGTACGGCTGTTGTCCAGGCCAACCGTGCATACCGTTTCTACCCAATGGCGGCTGGACAGCATATAGCGAGTGCTGTACTTTTCCACTTCGGCAGAAGTCAGCAGGCCCACTGCGTTTTCCGGCAAGCCAATGTCTTTCTGAAGGTTTTTAAAAATATCTGATAACTTTTCTTTGATGCCTTCGTCCAACTGGTGGTTGAAGATACACCGGGTCTGGGTTGGGCCGGGATTAAAAGGTGCCCAGCTCAATACTTGACAGGTTTCGGGCAAATTGACTACAAGGGTTTTATTGTGAACCTTGATATTGATTCTGGACATCAAGGAAAGAATTTGGCGATGAAAACAAAGCCGACCGCTACCGGGCTGATATAGCGGATCAGGAACTCCCAGCACTGTGCCCAGGGAAAACCAAATTTGTTTTCATTTTTTTCAATTTCTTCATGCGCGTTTTTCGTACCCCAAACCCAACCGACGAAAATTGCTGTTAACATACCACCCAATGGAAGGAAATAATTGGAAGCGATGTTATCGACATGGTCAAAAAAGTTCATTCCAAGAAACTTGATATCTGCCATGACCCCGAACGATAATCCGCTGGGAACACCAAAAGCAAAGATCATTAATCCGACAATAAGCACGGCTTTTTTTCGTGGCCATCCACGTTGGTCGATGAAGTAAGCCACCACAACCTCCAGCAGAGAAATTCCAGAAGTGATAGCGGCAATAGCCAGAAGCAAGAAAAATATAACGGCGACACCGTGACCCATTGGCATGCTGGCGAACACGGTGGGGAGTACGCTGAAAACCAGACCCGGCCCTTCTGTAGGTTCGAGCCCCATCGCGAATACTGCCGGAAAAATAACCATGCCAACTAAAAGGGCGATGAGGGTGTCGAACATCACCACGTAAACAGTAGAAGAGGTCAGGTTTTCTTTTTCAGAAAGGTAACTGCCGTAGGTGATCATGCATCCCATACCCAGGCTGAGTGAGAAGAAGGCCTGCCCCAGCGCAATCAATACTACGTTAGCACTGATTTTGCTGAAGTCGGGAGTCAGGTAAAAAGCAACCCCTTCCATCGCTCCATCTAATGTTAGAGAACGTAACATTAAAAGGAAAAGGATGATAACCAGTGTCGGCATGAGAATATCGCAGGCCTTCTCAATACCGCCATGTATACCCCTTAATACGATAGCGATACAGGTACCCATGAACAATGCATGATAAAAAAGGACTTCGGAAGTATTTCCTATGAAGTTTCCGAAAAACTCTCCTGCTTCTTTTGGGGACGAGAACCCCATCACTGAACCACTGATTGCTTTTACTATGTAAGCAAAGGTCCAGCCGCCCACCACACCGTAAAAGGAAAGAATCAAAAAACCTGCGAGAACGCCCATATACCCGATACCGGTCCAGGGCGAGTTGGGCTTTAGTTGTTCAAAGGCACCGACAGGATTTCGGTTGGTCCTTCGCCCAAGAGTAAACTCGGTCAACATGATGGGGGTGCCGATTATGAAGATGCAAACAAGGTAAATGAGTACAAACGCTCCGCCACCATTTTGTCCTACGATATAGGGAAACTTCCAGATATTGCCGAGTCCCACAGCGGAACCGGAAGCGGCAAGAATAAATCCCAATCGACTGGCCCAGAACCCACGTTTATTATTGGTTTCGGTCTTCATCAAAATAAGAGTATATTTTTAGAAGTTAATCACATTGCTGAAAATACTTTCCAAACCAGGGTCGTTAAGTTGGATAAAAAAATAAAAAAAATTATCGAAACTATTCCCAGGTTACCCGGGATTTATATCATGAAGGATTCCCGGTCGGAAATTCTTTATATTGGCAAGGCCAAGATTCTGAAAAACAGGGTCCGTTCTTATTTCCAGAGTTCTCGCAATTTGCATCCTAGGACCAGGATGTTTCTGAATAAAGTTCGCGATATAAAATTCTTGACCACCAAAACTGAAGCTGAAGCACTAATTCTGGAAAGCAATTTCGTAAAGAAGCATCAGCCTCGTTACAATGTTCTTCTTAAAGATGATAAACATTATCCATATTTACGTCTGACCACGCAGGAAAAATTTCCACGGCTTGAGGTAGTGCGAAAGGTGCGCAAAGACAAAGCCACTTATTTTGGCCCCTACACCATGGTCAAGGAAGTCAGGGAAACGATAAGGTTGATATACAAAATTTTTCCGCTTCGCCAAAGCAAAGACAAACTGGATGGACAACCCGTTCGACGACCTTGCCTGAATTACCAGATGGGACGGTGCCTGGCCCCGTGTGCTGGAAAGGTGTTGCCCGAAGAATACAAAACCGTGGTCGAGGATGTGGAACTATTCCTGAAGGGTAAAAACGCAGTTCTGCTGAAAAACCTGAAAGCAGGAATGGAATCTGCCGCCTCTGAGATGCGCTACGAAGAAGCCGCGGTTTTCAGGGATAAAATCCAGGCGGTTCAAACGGTATTAGACAAACAGAAAATCATTTCAACTTCCCTGCAGGACCAGGATATCATCGCATATTGTTCTGAAAAAGATCAGGCCATGGCCCAAGTCCTGATAATCCGTGAGGGAAAAATGCTGAGCGAAAAAATATTCAAAATGAAATCGCTCAACGAAATGGTAGAGGACGAAACCCTGTCCTCCTTTCTCAAACAGTATTATGCGGAAGAGGTGGCGTTGCCGGCGGAAATACTGTTGCCGCACCCTGTTGAAGATTCGGAGTTGATTGCGAACTGGTTATCAGAAAAAAAAGGGTCTCGCGTGAAACTGGAAATACCTGTTATCGGCAAAAAACGTGACCTGGTAAAAATGGCGGAAGAAAACGCCCGTTTTGCCATGAGGATGGAACGTGACAAGGGTGATGTGGGCACGCGTTCTTTGGAAGAATTGCAAACAGCCCTTGGTTTGAGTCATTTCCCTGAAGTGATCGAGGGCTTTGATTTGTCCAATATTTCTGGAAGCCATGCCGTGGGTTCAGTGGTGGTATTTGAAAACGCTTTGGCGGAAAAATCAAAATATCGACGCTACAAGATTGCCACAGTAAAAGGCATTGATGACTATGCCATGCTTAGAGAAGTAATGACTCGCCGTTATCGGCGTATCCTTGATGAGGGCACCCCATTACCTAACCTGGTTCTTATTGATGGAGGTAAAGGACATTTGAGTTCAGCTCGTGAGGTCCTCGAGGCGTTGGATATCATTGACCGGGTTGATTTAGCCTGTATTGCCAAAGGCAAATATCGTAACAACCTTGATACGGATGAGGTCTACCTGGTACATAAAAAAGAACCGGTGTTGTTTAAAGAAAACTCTCCCTCCAGATTTCTCATGCAACGAATTCGCGATGAAGCTCACCGGTTCGCAATTTCTTATCACCGCCGTTTGAGAGGTAAGGAGACTTTGAGTTCTCCTTTAGAGGAAATTCCGGGGATAGGCAAAAAAAGACGTTTACAGCTCTTAAAACATTTTGGCAGTCTGGAAAACATACGTAAAGCCTCTGTAGAGGAATTGACGTCCCTGCCGGGTATTACACTCTCTCTGGCAGAAAAACTGCGCCAGCATGATATTGGACCCGTTTAAAAAATAGCTTTTTTGCAAAAAAACTGACTCGGCTTGAAAAACCTTTGATATTCGCCCTTTTAGTGAGCAGCCGAGTCCTTCCAACAGCAGTAGGAGGCTAAACTAAATTTTGGGTTTTGCCGTTAAGACCTCTGTATAATATTCTGTTAAGGATGCGTTTTTAGAAAAACGGCATAACTCTGGAGGATAAAAGAATGGGTTGTATCAAAAAAATAACGAGTTATCTTTTAAGCGCAATGTTGCTGATGCTCGTGGTCTCCGAAGAAACTTTGGCTCAGGTTTCAGATGAAGTATTGAAAGAAGCTAAAATTCTGGCAAAACTGGAAGACGACTATTTTAAAAAGCGTTTGAGTAATGATTTAAAAGGAGCTTACCAGTTTCAGCACCCTGCCTATAAAGAAAAAATTTCACTCGAAGAGTTTCTGTATTTTGAGGGCCGACTGGTATCAGGGTATAGGGACGGAATGCAGGCCCATATTTCGGGAGTTATGGTTCCTCCTCTTGATTATATAATGAAAAATCCAGTTAAACGGGATGTCTTGGGCTTCCCCCGTCCCAGTAGATACAAATGGTTTGATAACCCATTTATTTATGTAAAGAGATATACGCTTGAGCGGATATCTATCAGCGAAGATGGCAATTACGCGATGACAGAGATCATGTTAAAAGGCAGAGAACGTTTGAACCCTGCTTTGGTCAGGGGTGATATCTCGTTCGACATGATGCGCCCTCATATAGATTATTGGGAAAAGGTGGATGGTCAATGGGTGATAACCGTATTGATTGACAACTCTGCAATAAGTGGTTCGAGAAAAACATTATATTTTATTCCTAATAATAACGATGCATGGAAAAAGATGGAGTATGTCCACATTGATTCTTCCAGCTTACTGGCAGAACCTGATCCACAGCGCCATGCCTTTAATGGAAAAAACTAGCTTCTATGAGTGTCGATCTGCCATATCATAAGTCCTGGCTGGAGGAAGAGGAGCATCAAGAAGTTGAAGATACCCTGAAATCCGGCTGGTTGACCACGGGTCCTAAAACTCAAAAATTTGAAGAAGCATTTAAAAATTATATAGGCTGCAAGCATGCATTGGCGCTGAACTCCTGCACTGCTGGACTGAACCTGGCACTTGCGCTGCAAAACTTTGATGAAGGGGACGAGGTGATCACCACTCCGATGACCTTTCCCGCCACTGCTAATGCTGTTCTTCTACAAGGATTAAAGCCTGTTTTTGTTGATATCGAACCGGGCACCCTCACCATAGATCCTAAAAAAATAGAAGCTAAGATCACGCCGCGCACTCGAGCCATCATTCCCGTACATTTTGCCGGTCACCCATGTGATATGACACCGATTCAGGAAATCGCGGACCATAACAAACTGGTTATCATTGAAGATGCGGCACACGCGCTGGAAGCAAAATACAAAGGACAAAAAATTGGCAATATGGGAAATGCAACAGCCTTCAGCTTTTATGCCAATAAAAATATCACTACTGGGGAAGGCGGTATGCTGGTAACCAATGATGATAATCTGGCTGAAGCCATTCGTGTAATGAGGTTACAGGGAATCAGCCGCGATGCCTGGAAACGTTTTGGCAAAAGCGGATTTTCCCACTGGGAGCAAACCCTGGCAGGTCATAAATGTAATATGACCGACCTGAATGCCTCGCTTGGACTGCACCAGATCAAAAAAATAGACCGGTTCATGGCTTTACGAAAAAAATATGTTTCGATGTATGATAAGGCTTTTGCCGAGATGCCGGAGCTGGAAACTCTGGCTGTGCGAGACTATGCTGATCCTGCCCATCATATATATGTTATCGCTCTCCAATTGGACCGCTTGACGACAGACCGGGATGGGTTGCTGGATGAAATTCAGTCTTCCGGCATAGGAGTGGCTGTGCATTATGTTGCGTTGCACCTGCAACCTTATTATGTGAAAAATTTTAAAACCAAGCCCCAGGATTTTCCGATAGCTTCAAACTACTCTGAGAGAGTGATAAGTATTCCACTGTATCCGAAAATGTCCACCGGTGATGTTGAGCGGGTGATTGGAACAGTGAAAGACCTCGTCAAAAAATTCAAGCGTTAAACCACTGACTGGCAAGGGAGCAATACAGTTTTGCTATCCGTGACTGTGGTATCCTTCCCTCCATGAATAAACTGTTTTCCCGGTTAAAAGAAACCTTTGGCAAAATCATTTCCGATCTTGCCAGCAAGGGAGAGAAAAGCCCCGCTGCAGAAGAGACTCCTGCACGTTCCCCATCTGAACTCAAGATACAGGCGGAACTTCTCAAGGAGAAGGTCAAAAAAAATCCTAAAGATCTTAAATCCCTTTACGGTTTGGGAGAGGTGTTTATTGAAATGCATCGTTATGGTGATGCTATCTCCCCTTTGCGTGAATTGGTCAAACATTCTCCTGAACACAAGAGTGGACTTTTGATGTTAGGTAGGGCGCAAATGGAGATGGGGCGTGATGAGTCCGCCCTGGAAAACCTTGAAGAAGCCCTTCGTCTGGACCCGGAAAGCATGACTGTCAAAAAAGCTCTCTGTCAGGCTCACAGCAATTTGTCTACAGCGTTTGGAAGGATCAAAAACCAAAAGCAGGCCGAGCTCCATTTTAAAGAGGCTGTCAAAA
Source organism: Nitrospinota bacterium (assembly GCA_009873635.1). Classification (NCBI taxonomy): domain Bacteria; kingdom Pseudomonadati; phylum Nitrospinota; species Nitrospinota bacterium. The sequence goes on along the minus strand of WAHY01000013.1, from coordinate 7,220 downwards.
TTATTCCAAACTTTGGCCCTGCCCATCTTTCAATGGCAATCTGTTATACGGAGTGGGGGCGTTATCAGGAAGCCCTGGCGAAAATCAAGGAAGCCTTGAATATGGATAAGAACCTTACGGTAGAAGCTCACTACAGGTATGGCGAAGTGTATACCAAGCTGAAAGATGTTAAAAAAGCCATTAAACATTATAAAGAGTCGATTGCGGTAGACCCCGTTGCGGCCATGCCCAATTTGAGACTGGGAACACTTTATTTCAAATTAAAAAAATATAAGGATGCTGTCGAACCATTGCGCAAGTCAATCAGACACAGTCACATATGCCTCCGAAGGTTACTTCAGGCTCGGAGTTTCGCTGATGAAACTCAAGGACTACCACTCAGCTGAAGAACCTTTACGCAAAGCGGTTGAGTTGAGTCCAGATAGCGAGTTGGCAAACGATACTTTGGCCGACAATCTTTTTCAATTAGCAGGTATTATCACCGGTAATGAGAAACCGGGAGAGATCATCGATAAATTACGGGAGGTGGTTTATTTTAATCCGGAACATATTCAGGGCTATGAACAACTGAGTAGGGCTTATGATGAAACCTTGAATGGCCAGAAGGCTATCACTAATGCCATCATTGCGCAAAGACTCCAGGCTGATAAAAAAATGCTGAAAGAAGCGGCCAGGTCTCGAGAATCCCTCAACGCACTCTACAAAAAATACAAGATGACACCCGACGAGTTTAAAAAAGTCACCACTCCCAGTAAAAACTACTAACCAGCATGACGCTGGACTCAGATAGCAATAGCCTGTTCTGGTTTTCAAATAGTTTTCTCGGCTTAAACAGGTCTTGGCCAATTGCCTCCCTCGCTAGAGGGCAACCAGCAATATATTTTATTGGAGGAATGGGTTGGCTGTGTAGATTTTAGAGTTGCACTTATCCAATACTTTTAAAGATATTTACCAGTTTTTCCACAGAGCCGGTTTGCAGGGCTTTGAATATTTTTTCCACTTGTTGTGATAAATCTTTTTCGCTTTGGAATTTCAGTTCCAGTTTCAATTCGTTGCTTTCGAACGTTTCCAGAAACTTTAAACGGGTTTTATCGTCCAGTTCCATTTCATCAATAGCGCGGGCGACCTGCTTTCGCAAATCTGACAGGACTGGAAAACGCAGGTCGTGGAGAATTTTATGGATCGGATCATAGCGTTGTTGAACAGGCAAGTCGGATGAGGTCAGAATTTTCTGGATATCATCACGGGAAATAATATCTGCTTGCGTTGTGTTATCTTTTGCAGCAACTTCATCGATCAATTCCAGCACGTCCCGCCACTTATTAACACCAGGCCTCAAGGTCGAAAACATATTTTCGGCAGCCGTGAGGCTGTCCCATTTGTAAAATGTATTGAAGATTTTTACAGGAACTCTTGCCCGGTGAAGCAATGTTTGCATCTTTTGGCTCAATAAACTAATGTTAGACAAGTCCTGAAATATTTTTTTACTGCGTTCAAGTTCCAGTAAAGGCATATATTCTTTTATAATGGTTTTGTCGGAAACTCCTGCTTGAGAAAATTTGTTGAGGATGCCGCCTTTTTCTATATCGCTGTATTGCCGGTGTCCGAAATTTTCATTCAGGTTTATGACCAGTCGGGAGGCATCATCAAGTTCTTCTGCAGTGATGAATGCGGGAACATGAGTGAGCCCGCATCGTGAAGCGGCCTGGAAACGTTTGTGTCCGCTCACTATGGCATATCCATTTTCTGAAGGGCAAACTGTAACAGGGTGACGGATGCCGATCACTTTGATCGAGTCCATTAATTTTTCCGGGCAACCGTCCAAAGAAAAATCGGTTAACCGGTTTTCTCCATCAATATCTGTTAAAGGGATTTCGGAAACAGTTTTCATGCAATTCTTCCAGTCAAAGTCATTGTTTGCAGTCATTCTTTTTGTTTTGGTTTTTCCTGGTTGTGTGGAAAAAATCCCTGAAGGTATGATTTTAATTCCTTCAGGAGAGTTTACCATTGGATCCAGTGAGATTGATGAGGAAAACCACGCTCTTTCTTTGGGACTCAATAAACCCTGGTTTGCTGATGAAACTCCTGAGCGTCGTATAGACATCCCCGATTTTTATATTGACCGGTATGAGGTGACCAACCAGCAATATTTTATTTTTTGCCAGGCAACCGACCATAAACCGCCGCGTTACTGGAAGGGACAGAAGTATCCTGAAGGAATGGATCGCATGCCGGTGACACAGGTGAGCTATTTTGATGCAAGTGCCTACGCTAAATGGGCAGGCAAGCGATTGCCTAATGAATTGGAGTGGGAAAAAGCCGCGAGAGGCAGAGCCGGGTTCGTCTATCCCTGGGGCGATGACTTTATACCGGGTATTGCCAATCTCAGCTTGTCACCTAGAACGAAAACTGGGCAGGGATTGAAACCCGTGGGCAGTTTCCCGAAATCAGCAAGCCCTTATGGGGTTCAGGACATGATCGGCAATGTCTGGGAATGGGTTTGGGAATATTACCAGCCATATCCTGATAGCGAGTTTAAATCCCCCGCTTATGAAAAGAAACATATCGTGGTGAGAGGGATGTCTTATATGGGTGTGGGACATTTCAGCAAAAAGGATTTTTTAAAAGTTGTTTCACTAAAGGCGCGCGCATCTTACCGTGAGCACCTCAGTCCTTTAGCCCGTCAAGCAGATGTGGGTTTTCGTTGCGCCAAAGACCGCCCTCCATTTATGGAAAGAGTTTTTGGAGTTAAATCTGATTCGGCGAAAGAATCGAAAGATATTTGATCATGGTTAAAGATCGCCTGTCTAATTTTTTGTGATGCGGTAAACCACACCAAGATAATCGTCAGAAAGATAAAGATCGCCTTCAGGCGACTGTTCGATATCTACCGGTCGCCCATCCGGAGCACCACTTTCTGTTAACCAGCCTGTTATAAAATCTTCATGACCGAGAATATTGCCACTGGCATCAAGTTTAAGTCGTACTACTTTATACCCTGCCGGGACAGAGCGGTTCCAGGAACCGTGAAAAGCTATGAACACACTGTGATCATATTTTGCGGGAAGGTTCCCTTTCTGGTAAAACGCCAGTCCAAGCGGGGCCATGTGTGCGGTGAACATGTGAGCTGGAGGTTCGGTTTTAGAGCAGTCAAATTTTCTGCTAAAATCTTCATCGAAAATTTGTGATTCATAACAGTAAGGCCAGCCATAATGTTTTCCCTGCCGGATAATATTCAGTTCTTCTTTAGGATGGTGGTCTCCCAGCATGTCTCGACCATTATTGACTCCCCATAAATCCCCTGAGTAGGGTGAAAACTCAATGCCTACGGAATTGCGTAACCCTTCTGCGAAAACTTCTCCGCCGGAACCATCAAGATTAAACCGTGAGATTGCGGCACGTAATGGATTATCTTCAATGCAGACATTGCAGGATGAACCCACGGACAAATATAATTTATTGTTTTTTATTTTTATTGTGCGGGTGTAGTGTCCCCCACCAGGAATGTTATTGATGATGGTTTCCGGTTTCCCAAACTCGAAAGGCTTGCCGAGACGCTTCAGGCGGATTACCTGGGTTTCCTCCGCGATGTAGAGGTAATATCCGTCATCCAGTTGAATGAAAACCAGTCCATGAGGAGCATTTCTGTTTTCAAGGACGAGAACCGTTTTATCAGCCTTGCCGTTTTTATCGATATCGGGCAGGGCCACTACTTTTCCTGCTTTCGCCTGACTGAGAAAAAGGACTCCCTGATCGTCAAAAGCCATGTGCCTGGCACGCGGTACATCTGAAGCGAATACGTTGATGCTGACATCAGGAGGCAGATTGAGATCTAAAAGATCCAGTTTATGAGAATGCGGCACCAGGGAAAAAGCAAAAACTGTTTGGGAAAACAGAATAAAACTAAGAAATAATCCTATTTTTCGCATAATAATATTTGATTGGCATTGTCTGAGTGAGTTATCTTCACTGGCCTGTCGGTAATTTTCAAACCAGTATATAATAATTATCCCATTGAATTCTTTTTGAGTCCTCGTTAATTTACTCAAGATAAACGAATCTGAACAATGAGGTACAAACAGTTTTGAAATTTGAAGAAGTCTTAGGAAATCAAGTCCTTGTGCTGGATGGAGCCATGGGAACGATGGTCCAGAACCTGGAACTGGATGACGCTGCTTTTGGTGGGCCTGCATTTAAAATGCTGACCGACCTGTTAATATTTTCCCGGCCTGATGACTTGGAAGGCATCCATCTCAAATATTTACAGGCCGGGGCCAACCTGATTGAGACCAATACATTTGGGGCCTCACCTTTACGATTAAAAGAATTCGATTTTACTCAAATCGATCTGGACGATATCAAGGCGGTTCCGCAAAACCTCGACTTGAAAAAATCCGACTATTCAGCCATCACTCATTCTTTGAATGTAGAGGGTTGCCGCATAGCCAGAAAAGCTATCGATAGTTATAAAAATGATCCAGGCTATGATGGTCGCCCATTGTTCATTGCAGGTTCCATTGGTCCTTCCAATTATGTCTTATCCAAAACCGAGGCGGCGCTCAACAGGGCTACCTGGGATCAAATTGTAGACAACAACTTTAGACAGGTGCGTGGCTTGATCGAAGGTGGTGCCGATGTTCTTTTATTTGAAACCCAACAGGACATTCTCGAGTTAAAAGCATCGTTGTTGGGCGCGAGAAAAGCTTTTGAAGAAGCGGGCAAACGTCTTCCCATTATGGCCCAGGTGACGGTGGATGGGTTCTCAAAAATGCAAATCTTCAATACAGATATTCATGCCGCCCTTGTTGCGATTGAAGGTATGGGTATTTCTACTTTTGGCATCAACTGCAACACGGGACCTGAGTTGATGGAAAAAACAGTAGAAAAACTTAGCAAGATCTGCCGTTTGCCAATCTCCATTGTCCCTAATGCCGGTCAACCTGTCTCTGAAAATGGAAAGACCTGTTACAAACTGGAACCGGAATCCATGGCGGACTATGTAGAACGTTTTGTTAAAGAACGAGGTGTGTCGATTGTCGGGGGTTGTTGTGGAACAACTCCGGAACATATTCGTGCTTTATCTGACCGGGTGAAAGGGGTTGTTCCTAACAGAAAGCAAGTAGAAAAACAGGTTTTTGTTTCCGGTCCGCAGGAGGCAGTCACTCTTAGTGGCTCAGATGCCTTGATCCGTATTGGAGAAAGGCTGAACGTGAGGGGCAGCAAGAAGGTGCGTGAAGCGGTTGAGCGTGATGACGGGGTGCAGATGGAGGTTTTAGAGGAAGTCGTTGAAGAGCAGGTAAAGGACCTGGGGATTGAAATTATTGATGTGTGTATGGACAGTAATATTGTCGAAACCGAAACGGTTTTACCGGAAGCGATCTATGAACTGACCAGTGATTTCAAAGGGGTGATGTGCATCGATTCTTTTTCTGTTGAAGCATTGCAGACGGCGATAGAATCCTATCCCGGCAGGCCGATCATCAACTCCATCAGTCTTGAGGAATATCAGGACGGTGTCAGCAAACTGGATGCCGTCTTGTCGCAAACGAAACAACATCATCCTGTTTATGTTGCTCTAGTGAACGGACTCGAAGGCCCGGGCCAGACAGCGGATGAAAAATATGATCTTGCCGCGGAAATTGTCCGCCAGGCTAAAGAAAACCATGGCGTGACACCCGACCAGATTTTAATTGATGTCAATGCGTATCCCATAGGATCAGAATCGGTAGAAGGGTTGAATTTCTGCGCTGAGACTTTGAATTGTCTGCCTCGCATCAAAGCAATTCACCCTGAATTGAAAACGAGTATTGGAGTTGGCAATCTGACCAACGGACTTGCTTCGAAGCCTTATATGAGAAAAGTTTTGACCAGTGTATTTTTGGATGAAGCCAGGAATGCAGGTCTGGACTGCGCCATTTTAAATCCTCACCATTATGTACCTCTTGAGAGCCTGGAAAAAAGTGATGTGGAATTAGCTCGTAAAGTTATTCTTGATCGGGACATGGCGGCTTTTGAAGAGTTGGAATCGATTGCGCAGACGAAAAAAACAGGTGTCCAGGTAAAGAAAATTGATTATGACGACCTTTCACTTGAGGAGAGTATTTGCCAGAGAATCAAAGACGGGTTCAAGCAAAAGGAAGAAGGCGTCATAAAAAAAGAGGGTGGTGAGTTTCCTTATAAGGACAGAATAGTCGTCGATGTTGCCAAAGCTGTTGAAAAATACGAACCGTTACATTTTATAAGCGGACACCTGATGACGGCCATGCGTGAATTAGGCGATGCATTTGGCCGGGGAGAAGTGAGTCTGCCGCATTTACTGAAAAGTGCTGATGTAATGCGCCATGTCATGCAGTTTTTAGAAGGTTTTATGCGTTTTAAAAGTGGTGTCGAGCCGGGTGAGGCCATTGACTATAAAGGTGTGGTGGTCATCGGCACCGTTTATCAGGATGTGCATAGCATTGGTAAAGACCTCGCAAAAACATTACTTGAAAACTATGGCTACCGGGTGATTGACCTTGGTGTTCAGGTTCCGCTTGAACAGTTTATAGAAACTGCCAGGCAGGAAAATGCTGATGCAATAGGCATGAGCGCATTGCTGGTGCAAACCTCAAACCACATGATCACCGTTTCAAAAATGTTGATGGAACAAAATTACTCCATTCCCTTGTTATTGGGCGGGGCTCCAGTGAATTCTCGCCATGCGGGATATGTAGCCATGCATGGGCATGATGACATCAATGCAATTCTGGATAATATTTTTTATTGTGGTAGCGGAATGGATGGTGTCAACACTATGGGACTTCTCATGGACAAAGAACAACGCCCCGGACTGTTGAAGGAAAATAAGGAAAAACTACTGCGTGAATATCAAAAGGCGAAGGGAATTCAGGAGGAGAAGGACGAACTTTTAAAGACCCTGCCAAGAAGAAAAGTCAGCTTCAGGCATCATGAAAGTCCTTCAGACGGATACGGAATCCATAAAGTTGAATTCAAACTGCATAAACTTGCAGGAAGTATGGATAGAAAAAGCCTGTATTCGCTGAATTGGAAGTTCGGTAAAAAATCCAGTTGGATTCATAAAGGTGTGACGCTGAAACAACTTCAGGATTTGGAAAAAACCTGGATTGAAAAAGCCGAAGAAAATAGCTGGATTGTACCCAAGGCCAGATTTGGACTTTTTCCCGCTCAATCTGATGGTGATGAGGTCATTATTTATGATC
>WAHY01000012.1:37751-70240 GCA_009873635.1 Nitrospinota bacterium | reverse complement strand
ATCACAGGAACTGTTTCGTTGAAAGGTGAGCCTATGGCTCCGATTATGGAAGACTTGTCTAAGGGCAAGAATGTTGAGTTTTGTTCTACACATCCTGACGCCAAGGATGGAATTCGACCACGTGTGAAAGTTGCAGCAGCTGGTGGTAAACTTCAAAATGCCGTGGTATTCATAGAGAATATTGAAACAGGTAAACCTTGGGGTGATGCCGGTAAATTTGTTTTTGATTTTGATAAATGTGATATCAAACAAAAAATGGGTGTGATTCGAAAGCCCACTAAAGCTGAGAAAAAATCAGGTGGTGTGGTAAAAGTAATTAATCAGGACGATGGTATTTTACATAACCCACACGGATATTCTGTTAAAGGCGCTAACCGCAAGACCCTTTTCAATAAGCCTTTGCCGAGTAAAGGTGATGTTGCGGATGTTACTAAGAGTATTGCCCGATTAAAACAAAAGAAAGATAAGCACTTTTTCTTACAGTGTGACCAACATAATTTCATGGAAGCTGATGCTCGTATAGTATGGAATCCTTATTACGCGATAACGGGTGCTGATGGATCTTTCACCATTGATGGTGTTCCTGACGGAAAGTATAAAGTAACTGCATGGCAGCCGTATGTTGGAGAATCTACTGCAGAGGTAACAGTATCTGGTGGCGCAGCGAAAGCTGATTTCACGTTGACCGCCAAGTAAGTATCATTAAAAAATTACAGCATCGGAACTTTCGTTCCGATGCTGTTTTTTTTTGCTTGAATTTAGGGTTTACTAGATATCAAATAGTTGGATCAGTAATATGTCGTATTTTTTTAATTCTTCAATTGGTAATCTTCACCTCTTAAACTCGTTATAATGTTTCAGTTGTAAAATTAATAATTTTTTATGAGATTAAAATGAATGTAATGAAAAATTTGATTAGACTATGTATGTTTTCTTTTTGTCTAATTATATCGGTCAATGTTTGTATTGCTAGTGAGAATTTTAAAATAATTGATGTGAAAAAAGGAGCTGGTAAGGAAGCAGTTGCTGGTAAGATGGTGAGTGTTCATTATACAGGATGGCTTTACGATGGCTCTGCTGAATCTCTTAAAGGTAAAAAATTTGATAGTTCACGTGATCGTCCGGGCAATTTCACATTTCCATTAGGTGCCGGCAGAGTGATAAAGGGTTGGGATAAAGGTGTGAAGGGCATGATGGTAGGTGGCAAACGAACCCTTATTATACCTCCGTCTATGGGTTATGGTGCACGTGGTGCTGGGGGTGTTATCCCACCCAATGCTACTTTGATTTTTGATGTTGAGTTGATTGATGTACACTAACCAACATGATATTTCATTCGGTTAATAAAAATTTACGAATGAAAATATCTTGGAAGGTGAGTCTTTCCTCATATAGAAATAAGTAGGTATGAAAAAAATTCACTCTTTGCTACCGGCTGTTAGCCTCTTATTCTTCGAGTAAGAGTTTGAACCAGCTTGAGACTGATTTTTTATTCCCGGTTTCTTCCTGGTATCCATCCCAGGCGTTGAAAGCTATGGGGATTGGTATTCCAGTGAGGAATTCAATATCCCCTTCATCTTCCTTGAAGGCTCGTTTTAAAATCAGTGAATATCTGCCAAAGCTGAAACTGGCCTTGGCTTTGACTGCCGACTCCTCCTGGTAAACGAGTCCATCTAATCCATTAGCATGTATTTCTACGGCTTCATTGGTGTCAGTAGACCACTTCCAGAGATTAACCTGATTATCGGTATCGCCATTTAGAAAATAAGGTGTTTGAGTATCAAGGTCTGATGGAAACTGCACAGCAATAGCATCTGGAAACTCTGGAACAATAGGCTCGAGTGGTTCATCAGGTTCTTGTCCCTTCATATAATCTGGTAAAGGCGGGGCAGGAGACTCTTTAACTTCTGTAAACTCTTTAAGTGCTGGATCAAGGGATGGGTCATCCCAATTAATGTACAGGGCGACTTCTTTATTATTATGAACAGCTCGTACAGTAATATTACGAATCGTTGGGAAATAGGATTTTGGTTTTGACTGTAGTTGACCTCCAAGAGGAATAAAGCTGGCTTTCGTTTCTTGCCAAATGGGATCGTTAAGATCGTTCGAAATTTCTCCACTCACTTTTTTTGCATGAATGGGGCTTTTCATTTTTGGCTGAGTAGGAAGCGCAAGAGTCGTGACGAAATTTACGATATCCCAAATTTGATCATTTTTAAAAATTCTTTCAGAAAATTTTGGCATGGCACTGGTGGATAACCCCGTGCGCAGGGTCTTAAAAATATCCTTTCGGGTACTGCCACGCCTGAACGTCCAAGGTTGACTCAGGTTTCTTGGCCAGATAGCGCTGGATGAAAAGTCCACAATACGGCGTGTGGTCACACCATCACCTCTGCCTTCTACGCCGTGACAACCGGAGCACTGAGTCATAAAAAGGTCTTTACCCCGTTCAATACTGTCCGGGGATAAGGGAGGTGCTTTGCCTACTTTAGTTATCTTGTGTTTTTTTCCCTTTTTTTTGAATTTAGCAAACTTTTTAGAAAGAGATTTTATAAATATCAAAAGACTCTTACGGTCGTTTTCTGGAAGGTGTTTCCAGCCGGGCATGGTTGTACTCCGTAACCCGTTGTTGATGACATTCATAAGATCAGCATCGGTTGGAATTTTCCCGAACGGCGTGGAGCGTATCTTTATATGTCCCTTAGTCAGGTTTCTCGGTTGTGGCATAGAATAATCTGCCGCAGGACCATCACCCTTGCCCTTTTCACCATGGCAATAAGCACATTTATCCAGATAAACCTGCTTCCCCCTTTCTAGAGATGGTGGGCTTTGTTTGCCAGGCTTGGCATGCCTTTGACTGGCAGTTTCATAAATGTAGGTTATGATTTTCCAGGCATCTTTTTCGCTTAGAGTGCCCTCCCAGGCTGGCATGGCTGAATTCCATGGCTCATATTTTTCCGGAAGTCCCTGGCCTCCTTTCATAATACGCCAGAAGGTGTAAGCCTGAGGTCGAGAGAGGATGGAGTCTAGCCGGGTGAAGTCGGCAGGTGGTGGAAAAAAACTCTTTCCAAAAATCCCGTTGCCATCAAGTAAATCTCCATGGCAGAAGAAACAATGTTTTGTGTATAAAGTACCTCCCTTTTTAATGACTTCAGGTTCATTTTTGAAGGGATTGGTCAGGTTTTTAAGTTTTACGGACTTACCTTTATAGTCAAAGCTTTTGGGGATATCCTCAGAAGGCGGCGGGCTAAACCCCCATACAGGAATTGAAATTACCAACGACAAATAAAGGCATAGAAAGGCCGCACCATACCTGATTGTAAAATCGGGTTGTATTGTTAACTTCAAACTAGCGCCCCAATTCTTTACCTTTTGCGGTTCCTGGAATGACCGCATCTTTCTTGATTCGTCCTGATTTGATTGTTTCGTAGAAAGGCCGCTCAACTGCATCACCATCAAACTGAAAACTCAAATCAATTATTTCACCGGCGGCAATTTTTATTTTCTTTTTTTGCGGTTTCATCAGGTAGTGCCAGGCATTGACCACATATTCACCAGGTGGGATATCGCCTATATTGAAGTTTCCATTTTCATCAGTTTTAAAGTAATAGGGGTTTTGTACTCTATACCCCCAGGTTTGCATGAATTCATGCATTCCACAAATCATTTGCATGATTTTGAAATTCTTTTTAAAAGTTACTTTCCCCTCAGTAACTTCCTCTGCAGGAATGGGGATGTTTAAAATAATCTTACCTCGTTCCTTCTGGTATACCTGGCTGTTGTGCATTACAGCGTCTTGATTATCTACTGTAAATGTTTCTCCCTGTCGAATAAGGCTTACATCTGGGAAAAATTTGCAGTTTTCAGAAAGTATATTAATAGGCTCTTTATCGAAAGGTTTTCCTGCTTCAACATGCTCCAGGGATATGACCACATCTTTTAGTCCCCTATCAGCTGAGATTTTAAAATCATCAAGGACCCTATTCATTTCATCGTCAGTATCAACCTCAGCGCACATATCAATATTTGGAAACAGAATCAAGTGATATACTCGAGGAAATGGCATTTTACCAGTCAACTTGGCATTACCCTTTATTGTTCCTCCGTTCTGCACATTTATTTCCTGATAGGCCATGGCCTGAAAAGAAAAGGAGATTAGGGTAGATAGGGTAACCAAAACTTGGAGCAATTTTTTTTTCATTCTTAAAACCCTCATTTCAAAAAGTTATCAGCTTGAAGGGATCTATCTAATACTTATAATTATATCATTTGAGAAGTAAGCGAGATTTTATAAAAGCCTGCATTCGATTTTTTATTTATAAGTTTTTTCCAAGTCTAAATCCGATTGTTAGCAGTGAACTTAACCTATTGAAATATTGAGTGATATAAGGACTCATCTCTAATGGTAAGGTTTTTATCAAAACTTTAAGAATCGAACAAAAATCTTAGATTAAAGCCTAAGAGAACTAAAGGATTACACCTGATTTTTAGTATAAAATTCTTAGCAAGTCAAGGGAGAGTTTTCACTCGAACAAGGTGGATTTTTTACCACTTTTAAATCCCTTTCAAAATAGTTTTGCCTGATCTAAAATGGAGATAGAGATGAAAATTATCCCTATTTTAAGAGCAGTTTTCCCTGCTAAATATTCCATGAAATGGAGTGTATCATGCGAAAAACAATTCTTTTATTTTTGATAATGGTTTTAACGGTAGTTCCTGCTTTTGCCGGAGCACCTTCAACGGGAGACACGGCTCCTGGATTTTCCTTGAAATCCATGGAAGGACAGCAAGTGTCATTGTCGGATTTTAAGGGTAAGGTTGTTGTAATAGGAATGTTCCATATCTGCGTGCCCTGTATGAACCAGGCCATGGAGTTTAATAAGGTCAGAAATCAATTTGATAAAGGTGAAGTTGTGGTGTTGGGGATCAATACTAATGGAGATTCCAGGGAAGCCGTAGCAAAATACCTCAGTAAATTTCCAGAAAAGGTGCAGTTCCCATATCTAATAGACCCGGTTAAATCGGTCTACCAGTCTTATTCCCAGAGAGACATGCCAACCGTTTTAATCATTGATCAAAAAGGCATTTTAAATGCACGGGCTGCGGCTGTTGGTGCTGATCAATTAGTTCCCTACATAAAAAAAATGCTTTGATGGAGAAACACACTTTAACTCAAAGTCGACAAACATTTTCTTTTTTATTGGGAGTTGTATTTTGCTTTTTGGTGTTTCCATGATCTTCCATAGCTTCGGTCTGGGTCGTTTAGTTGGATTCCTTCGGTGAAGAGCAGAGTGCCAAGGCCTTTATATCAAGCATTAAAAAGAAGGGCTAGACACCTTTTGTGATTATGGGTGAAATCTCTAAGTGGCATAAAGTTCGTGTAGGGCCTTACCCCTCTATATAAGGAGCTAGGCAGGTTATCAGTGATTTTAGGAAAAGGAAGGTTGTTACTGCTATAGTTATATTTTTTAAGGATGCGACTAAGTTTTCCTTGCCAAAAGTTTACCTCTTCAACTCTTTTAAAACTTTTTTCATATCTTCGTGCACAGCCCGGCGATTTTCCAAAGTATAAAATCGAATCAAATAAGAGGGATGAAATGTTAGCATTAGCTTGATACCTGCGTACTCGTGCCAGGTTCCTCTTTCCTTGGTGATGGGCACATTCCTCCCCAAAAGTGTTGACGATGCTGGTTTGCCGAGCGCGACAATGACTTTTGGTTTTATGGCCTTCAGTTGTTGGACCAGAAAAGGATTGCAGGCTTCAATTTCTTCTGGTTCCGGATCACGGTTTCCGGGTGGACGGCATTTGACAATATTGCAGATATAGGTGTCTTGTTCCCGGCTCAGCCCCATTCCCTTTTCGATGATCTCCGTCAGCTTTTTCCCGGCCCTGCCAACAAAAGGGAGACCCTGTTCGTCTTCATCAGCTCCGGGACCTTCTCCGACAAAAACAAGGTCTGCATTTGGGTTTCCCGAACCAAATACAATCTTCTTCCTGGTGCTTGAAAGTTTGCATCGGGTGCAGTCTCCCAGCTCTTTTTGAACTGCAGTCAGGGACTTATTATTTGCCATTTTGTTGGTTGAAGCCTGGCCTATATCGATGGATAAATCTGTTTCACAGGGGATTTCTGAATATCCCATGTCTTTTAAGTGGATGAGATAGTTTTTTAACTCTCTTATCAGGGGCTCTCTTTTAGGTGTTTCCATATCAAGTGCCAGAATAACAAACAGCTAAAAATAACACAAACCCTAAAGAGCTTCAGTTTTCTGGAATAAAAATCGTTTAAAAATATCTATTTATAAGTGTTTGTCTAAGGTTGAAAGTTGGCTGTAGGATTTATGAGATAAGAGCTCTTAAAGTGCAACTTGTCAACTTATTGATTTATATTTGAATTTACGAGTTAAATGGGTTTTAATGACCTAAACATATTAAATGGGTGTATTTTTTGTTATTATGGACCTTAGGATAAAAACCAAGTGCTTTCAGGTGTTTTTGTTGCTTGTTGCAACCCTGTTTTGGACTTCTTTGGCATATGCTGGTTCTGCACATCACCATCATTCTGATGTAGTTTCCCCTTTTGAAAAGCTTGATAGTGTAAAGCCATTGCATTGTAGTCTAAAAATGCACCAGCATATTAATAATACCCCGTGTCCTCATAAAGGTTTTAGAGAGACTAACAATAATTATGAGTTTCGTTCTGATTGTGGCAGCCACCCAGGTTCTGCCAACTCTTCAGGTTCTTCTTTAGGTTTTGATTTTTTTAAAGTTAATAAGCAAGAAGATTTCATTCCAATACAGTTTTGCGAAAAGTTAATAGGCTTTGTTTATTTTAAAAAGCAAAATCTTCCTCGATCTATTGATCACCCTCCACAACTCGTTTGACATTTAGGCAGGTTTGAAGTTTAGGAGATATGCTCTGTATGAGTGTGGTCTCCGTTTTTCCTGTCAGCCTGTTCACTAATTTTTCCTTTATTTCAGACTCTTTTTTTTGGAGGATGTTCATGCTTAAACGAAAAGTTTTATTGTTCCTTGGTTTAATAATGATGGTTTGGGTGTCTGCGGCTCAGGCTTATGTGGGGTTATGCTGCGCCCATTGTGGGGGCAATATGCCGCTAAATATTTTTGGTGGTGGCATACCGGAACCTAAGGAATTCCGCTTCAAGGTCAGCCAGATGATTATGGAGATGGGGCCGCTTCGTGATGGAACCGATGACATCTCGAATGATGACCTCTTAGGGGGTCAGAATGTCAACGGAACCACTTATCCTGCTCTGCCCACTTCTATGCAGATGTATATGACCATGTTTGGTGCTGCTTATTCTTTCTCAGATAATTTTGCCATGATGGGAATGGTCAATTACATAGAAAACACCATGCATATGGATTTAAATAATGGAAATAACTTTGTGATGACTTCCGGTGGTATTGGGGATATTACCCTGCTTGGTAAATACCGTGCTTATGCCAATGATAATCTGGTTCCAACAAATCAGATGTCGGTTTTGTTTGGTTTGTCACTGCCTACCGGCGCCATCGACAGGAAGTTCACAAACCACTCTAATGATACTTTTAATGGCACTCTACTTCCTTACAAAATGCAATTGGGGAGCGGTACTGTTGATCCTATTATAGGTTTTACCTACCAGGGGTCGCGAGATCCTTTCTGGTGGGGATTAAATACCCAATTGGAAACCCATCTTTATGATAACAGCCAGGGATATCACCGGGCCCAGGAGTTGAGATATGACCTTTATGCCATGAAGCAGGTTCATGACAAGGTAGTTGTTCACGCGCAGTTGAATGGCTGGTATGAGGGCACCTATAGTGGTGAGGCTGATGATCAAAGAAACTCGGGAGCGGGTCGTGCTAACTTGAACAACAATAGAGGTTACATCAGTCCTTTGTTTGACCCTAACAATTACGGGGGGCATAAGGTACATGTTGGTTTGGGTGTTCAATTTCAGCCCATCCCATTGCATATAATGGAAGTGACAGCAAGCGTGCCCATTCATCAGGATTTGAATGGACCGCAAATGGCGGATAACTGGATGGTTCAGTTCAGTTATTACCTCGAAGTTCCAACAAAGAACAGTAGACGTTATAAAGGGTTTAATCCACCCAAAGCACTTGGATTTTAATAGTGCGGATCGGATTGTTGTTGATAGTTTTTGCTTCGTTATTTCTGGGGGGTTGCGCCGGGACACAAACGATCCCCGATCCGGAGAGCCCCGGTGCCAGGCTTTTCCAGGAAAGATGCACCATGTGTCATGGTTTACCGGCTCCCACAAGGCATAATCCGGAACAGTGGGACCATCTTTTGGTCATGATGGAAGGGTTTATGCAGGAAAGAAATATTGATTTTCCGGTTCAGGAAAAAAAGCTGATTCGGGACTACTTACACAAAAATGCAAATTGAGGAAGTGATTATGAAACCCATCAAAATGTCATTGCAAATAGTTTTGTTATTCATGGTGGTGCATGCAACGGCTTATGCGGAACATTCTTCTTTTGATAAGATGGGGGTGGTGCCACCAAAAACTTCCCAGCAGGCACCTGAATTTATGGTCAGGAATCTGAAGGGGCAGAATGTCAAGCTATCAGATTTTAAGGGGAATGTTGTTTTACTTAACTTCTGGGCTACCTGGTGCGGGGCATGTATTGAAGAGATGGCTTCCATGCAGAAGCTTTACTCGACCTTAGACGGGGTTGAAGTCGTTGCTGTTTCCATTGACCGGTGGAATGAAGACCGAATTCAGGAATATGTTAAGAGCAATAAACTGACTTTTCCTGTGCTTCTGGATCAAGATCAGAAAGTCAGGAAGAAATACCATGTCATGGGTTTGCCCACCAGCTACCTGATTGATGCCGAGGGTAAAATCCGGGGCTATGCTTCAGGTGCCCGAACCTGGGACAGCCCAGACTCACAGGATCTTTTTATATCCTTAAAAGGAGATGGCTTTATAAAAGACCTTCCTCCAGTGGAACGTTTATCTATGAGTGCGAATTAGGTTATCACCAATCGCATGCCTATAATGCAATTTCTGTTTGCCCCTGTTCTTATGATTCTGCTCATAAGTCCTGCCTGGGGCCAGTCTATTGAGTCTGTACTCTCTCGTTTAGACCAGAATTATTATTATCCCCAAAAGCAGGGATTAAGTATCCTTACTGTTCAAGTTCAATGGGAACAACTGGACGTAACTTCAAGTTCCAGAAAATTTCTGCGCAACCCTGACTTTAACTTTGTATGGAAGGATGGAGCTCGAAAAGGATTGGGACGCTTTGAGTTGGCAAAAGGACAATCGCATATCTCAAAAGACAGGGAGCAGGAATTGACAGCTCAAATCAGTCAGTTTAGTGAACCGATCATCCCTCTCACACTACAGCAAAAGTTTTCACGGTTTTCAGGTAAGGTAGATACTCTGTCCAACAAAAACCTTGTCTTAAAATTCACTCAAACAGCTTCAGATCAACACTACAAACTCTTGGTGGATACAAAAAGATGGCTCATTAGCAGATTGCGATTCAAACAATCTCGTGAACCTGAAAATGTGCAGGGAGAGTTCAGTTATTCAAAGTTGGGAGGCAAGCTGGCGATTTCTGAAAGCCGTTCCCGGTTTGAAGTAGATGGAAGTGAGTATTCTAAGACCACACGTTATAAATATAAAAAAGCCAGTGGGATTTGGTGGGTTCATCGAATTGACCAGACCATCAAACGGGAAGATACAGTGTTGCAATCTTATGTTTTAAAATTATCCAACTTTAAACCTGTTCTAAACTCACAGTAGTAAAAATAATCCCGACTTTATCGAGCACTTAAGTACTTTATTCCAATGACTATTGAGTCTCCATGATTATTCCTTTATAATTAATAAGTTAATACTTCTTTGAGGATGGATATGTCGGGATTAAAAAGTGCCTGGGAACTTAGTTTGGAACGCTCTGACAAGATGGCCCCTGAGCTTAAAAACCAGAAAAAGCTTACTAAAAAACAAAAACAGGAAATTGCAGAAATTCGAAAAGAATATGCTGCAAAGATTGCTGACTGTGATGTGAGTTCTCAAGACAAAGTCCGCCGGTTGTCGGACCGCGTGCCCCCTGAAGAAATTGAAGCTAAAAAAGCAGAACTAGAAGAGCGATATAGACTGGATAAGCAAGCACTGGAAGAAGAAATGGAAAAAGAAGTGGAAGCTGTTCGCAACAGGAAAGATTAACCCTGTTGCCTGCCTATTGTCTTACCCCTGTTTTCCCCTATTGTTCACTACGGAATTAGTTAAAGCCTGAATGAAAAACGAGATCAAACAGATTATTAATAATGCTTTGGAAAAAGCCCGGCAGGCAGGTGAACTTGAGTTAGCCACGTTTCCCGAAATTGTGGTTGAAAAACCCAAGGACGAGAAGATGGGAGATTTTTCAACCAACGTTGCAATGACGATGGCAAGGAGCGAGCGAAAAAGCCCCAAAGTGATAGCTGAAAGTGTTACTCGTTATCTTGAAAATGGTGATCTAAGTCAGGTAGAAGTCGCGGGACCTGGTTTCATCAATATAAAAATGTCTCCTGAGTTTTTTCTTGAGCGATTGAGAAATGCTGTTTCTTTGGGAAAAGACTTTGGCAGGTCTGATGCGGGGCAAGGTACAAAGGTTTTGATTGAGTTTGTCAGTGCAAACCCCACTGGCCCCTTGCATGTTGGTCATGGCAGAGGTGCTGCTGTCGGAGATTCTCTGGCAAGAATTTTGAAAAAAGCCGGATATAATTTAAGCACTGAATATTACGTGAACGATGTGGGAAACCAAATGAACTTCTTAGGTCGCTCTACCTGGTTGCGATACCGTGAATTGCTTGGAGAGACCATTGAATTTCCTGAAGACCATTATCGAGGCGACTACATTAAGGAAATTGCACGTGAAGTATTTGAGAAAAAAGGTGATGAATTTTCAAACATGCCGGAAGAGGAATGTGTCCCTTTTTTCAGGCAGTTCGCGAAAGATAATATTCTTAAGGGAATTGAAAAAGATCTGACTGATTTTCGGGTTGGTTTTGACAACTGGTTTAGTGAAGCATCCCTTTACGAGGATAAGTCGGTAGAGAAAGCCATTGATTGGTTGCAGGGTAAAGGTCACATCTACGAAAAAGATGGTGCCGTGTGGTTGAAGTCATCAGCTTTCAATGATGATAAAGACAGGGTGATTGTAAAGCAAACTGGAGAAAGAACCTATTTTTGCTCAGACATTGCCTACCATCAAAACAAGATTAACCGTGGATTTAAAAAACTCATAAACCTTATGGGTGCTGACCACCATGGCTATGTTCCTCGCATGGAGGCGGTGCTTGAGGCAATGGGGTATGATAAAAAAATATTCAAGATTCTTCTTGTACAGTTTGTCAGCCTTTTACGGGCAGGTGAAAAAGTTTCTATGTCTACCCGGTCAGGTGAGTTTGAAACGTTGGCAGATGTTGTGAGTGAAGTTGGGGTTGATGCGGCCCGTTATTTTTTCCTGATGCGTAGTTCAGACACGCATTTGGATTTTGATCTTGAGTTGGCTAAAAAGGAAACACCGGATAATCCTGTATTTTATATTCAGTACGCACATGCCCGAATCTGCAGTATATTTCGAACCGCTGAAGAAAAAGGTGTGGTGTGGGACAGGTCATCCAATACAGACCTCACTCCTTTAAAGGATGAAGAGGAGTTCGCGATGATCCGGGCGATATTGGCATTTCCAGAGGTTGTGGAAAAAAGCGCACAGGCTTTGGAAGTGCACCGAATCTCTCATTATCTGCTGGATCTTGTTTCACGATTTCATGGTTATTACAGCAGACATCGAGTTATTTCTGATGATAAACCGTTAACACTG
Organism: Nitrospinota bacterium; assembly: GCA_009873635.1. Classification (NCBI taxonomy): domain Bacteria; kingdom Pseudomonadati; phylum Nitrospinota; species Nitrospinota bacterium. Next base: position 58,386 of record WAHY01000012.1, on the reverse strand, counting down.
GCAAGATTGTTTCTTCTGGATGCATTGCGTATCACCATTCGAAATGGTTTCGAGTTGATGGGGATATCATCTCCAGAAAAAATGTAGCCATTAGGCGTAGGACAGAATTAATAGAATAGGTAAGCATATTTGATGAAATTTGTCCTTGTTATAGTTTTTGTGGCGGGTACCCTTGCGGGGTTGCATTTTTCCGGCATCGTTAATAAGTTTCAGGAGAGTGACTCTCCTAAAAAGGTAAGAGCCGTAAAACCTGAATCCATCCGCAAAAAATTGAAAGAACCGCCACCCAAAAAACCGGTTTATACTTTCTTTGAGACCTTGAATGATTCCACGATGACGCAATATGTCGATCTTAACGGCAGGTTAACGCAAACATCGCTTTCACCCGGGAAAAAAGCACCGGCTAAGGCAAAAGCTAAAGTGGCAACCCATCCTGTTAACAAAGAAGCGAAACTTAAGCCGGCTACAAAACCTGAAAAAAGAAAAGAATCCAACTCTGTAAGCAAAGCTTCTGAAATTACAGAGCAGGGTGATTTTGTGGTTCAAGTGAGTTCGTTTCGAGACAAGGCACGTGCTGAGTCTCTGAGAAGTCGTTTGCAGAAGAGTGGGTTTGATGCATTTTTAACGCAGACAGAACTTGCCGACCAGGGTGGAACCTGGCACCGTGTTTTTTTGGGGCGGTATGTGGATGAATATAAAGCACAGGCAGCTGCCAACCTTGCCAAAAGCAAGTATAAGTTAAATGTCGTTGTGCGAAATACTGACTAGTTGGATCGTCGATAGAGAGATCAATTTTCCCTGGCTTTATAATTACCGCAAAGGTGGTCTTTGTCGCAGTAGGCCTGTAATTCTTCTACCGGATCATCGATTCTCTCACCACCATAAAACTTTTCTTTACTGTCATACCAGGTGTTGAACCGGTAACCTTTGATGTCATCGTGGTACAGTTTCCGTTTTTCGTCTTCCCCTTTGAATTCGAAATTTATAATCGCTTCTCCTTTTTCTGGGATAGTAACAGTCCCTATTTGTTTTTCAATATAGGGGTGCCAGGCAACCACTTCATAGGTTCCAGGTGGAATATTGTCGATACTGAAGTTTCCCTCTGAGTCGGATACAGCGTAGTAGGGGTTTTGCACCAAATATGCGTGAGTTTGCAGGAAAGGGTGGAGGTTACATTTAATAATATAATTTTCCGCATCTTTGCGGGCAAAAATGCTCCGGACCTGGCTTGATTTTGGGGGTACGGGTCGGTTGCTGGTTTGGTCCGAATATATGTTTCGAACTTCATAGGTTGCGATTTCGTGTTGGATTGGGTCTGTGTTTTCCACCATGATATTCTCACCATTTTTTGCGCCAATCACATACTCGTTGGCGCGGCAACGGTTGATGTGAAAGGTTTGCATCTTGGGTGAAAAGGGTTTGCCTTTTTCAACGTTCGCAAGATGAATGATGGTGTCTTTCAGTCCCCGGTTTTTAGAAACCGTGAAGTCGAACAGCAGACGGTGCCCCCTCCCATCCGATATCCTTGAACAGTATTCTATATTTGGAGCGTGGATCAGGTGAAAAGAACGGACTCTGGGAACCTGGCCGGAGAGTGTGACACGACCTTTTAAGGTGCCTCCATTATCAACAGTGACTACGGTATAAGCAGATTCAATCTGGTCGAATAGTTTTTTTGCGAGTTTATTGTTCCTCTTGAACAAAACCTCGACCTTTTCAATTGCTTTCTCTCTTTTACCCTGCAGACTATACAAAACTCCCAGATCATACTCGGCTTTTACCATTCGGTGATCCATGCTCAGGGCCTTTTCCAGCTCCTGTACGGCTTCATCAATCAAGTGAACCCGGGCAAAGGAAACGCCTCTGTTGTAACGCAGTCCTGGAGAGTCATAACCAAGCCTTAATGCTTTTTCGAATGAGAGCAGTGCTTCCTTGTAAGACCCTGTTTGACTGTAGGCAACGCCAAGATTCGCTTGAATCAGGCTGTCCTCGGGAGCCAGTTTGGCGGCTGCTTTGAATTCTTCTACAGCTTGATCCCATACTTTTTTCTGGCTCAATTTCAGTGCTTTTTGATAATGGGATTTTGCTTCTTTGTTCGGGGCGGCAGAAGCCTGCAGGGGAAAAAGCAGGTGCAAAAATATAAATATCGAACTGAAAATTTTATGGAATTTAAAAGTTATCACTTTGGTAAAATATTCTTAAAAGATGAATTTTTTAATTTAACAATACTTGTATAGAGTGTCAACTTCCGGTTTCTTTTGAATCGGTGTTCTCAAAATCAAACAATTGTAAGATACTCGTGAGAGGCTAAAAATTCCACTTACTTATAGTGTGTCTGACCTTGACCGTAAAAGGAGCCAGTTTGAAAAACAGACATTTCATGGAATCATTCGAAGCACACTGGGGGATACCGGGAGGTATAGCTCAAACCATTGTTGGTTCTCAACTTCGAAATCAAAAATTGCCCGTTCCTTCCAGAAAAAGGCATGAGTTGAGCTTTGATGGGCCGGGCAGGGCTGTTTTATACGAAATTGAAGCTAAAGATAAAAATCTGCCTGTAGTATTGTTGGCACATGGTATGGGTGGCTGCTCTGAATCGGGTTATATCAAACGTATTTCCACTAAACTTTGGATGCGGGGTTATGGAGTTTTCCTGATAAATCATTTGGGTTGTGGTCCGGGTATGGGATTGAGTCCAAGGTTGTGGAATGGTGGATCCAGTGGTGACCTGGGTAAAATGATTGAATTTGCAGTTCAGGCAAATAGTAATAAGCCTCTGATACCAGTCGGATTTTCTTTGAGTGGCAACGTGCTTTTAAAATATCTGGGAGAGGGGCGAAAAATTCCCAAAAACATTATAGGCGCTCTGGCGGTTAATCCACCTGTCGATTTAAGGGTTGCCAGTGACATTATATCGAGAAAATGGAGTTGTAAACTTTTTAACCAATATTATATGAGATTGATCAGGAACCAAGCTTTGGCCTTGGTAGAGAAATTTCCGTCCGCAATGAGTCCGCTCAAAAACTTGAAGACAATTTGGGATTTTGATGTCAGCTATACAGCTCCTGCTGGTGGATTTAAAGATGTCGATGATTATTATGAACGGTCCAGCTCCAAACATTATTTAAAAGATATACAAACGCCAACTGCCATCTTGACAGCTGAGGATGACCCTTTTGTTCCCGGATATTTATTTGATCTGTTAGAGAAGAGTGAAAAGGTGATGTTATACAAGCCGAAAAATGGGGGTCATATGGGCTATATTTCAAGACGCAATACGCTGTATGGAGACCGACGCTGGATGGACTATGCCGTGCAGGAATGGGTGAGGGAGTTGCATGAAACAGGAGGCAACCCATAATGCAGAGCAGCATTCTTTTGAAATACCGGTTAAAGGCCCTTGCCAATGCTTTCAAAGGATTTGGCGCAAAGAAAATTGTGCGTCCACTTTCAATTTCAACTCTGGGAGTGTTGTTTGTAATGGGCGATTACTGGTTTTTCCACCGGGTAATCAGGTATCTGGACGGCTTCCCTTCCAGGTTGGGAGATGAGTTGATAGTACAACTGGTCAACCTGGTATTCATCACTTTATTTGCGATGGTTATGTTTTCCAGTCTGATTGTTTCTCTCTCCGCCACATCCCCTTATCAACCCGTCTTATAAAGTCCTAGAGTCCCAGTAAATACAGCCTTTGCAAGCAAAAACTTATCCACATAAATTTATATCGCTCTCACTTATTCAAAAGACACCACTTGGATGAGACCCTGCTTATTGGATTGGCTACCGTTAACAATTAAATGAAGTTCAGCCGCTGGTTCGACTTCATTCTCACAGGAATGATAGTTTTTATAAATAATTTGAACAATATCGGGATCGCACTGTATTTCGAAGGGGTACGTTCCGTTGTCCTGTATCCCAAGTGGCTTTACGTAAAGCTTATGGGGCGTATTGTCACTATCTCTGACAATATACCATATTTCAAATTGGTCACCTTCTTTGTATTTTGTTATTGTTACGTTCCCTGACACCTTGTGTGTTACTTCGGCAATTACGGCGGCAGGCATCATCAGCGATACCATTAATATGGTTCCAGTTATTATTCTCATAATAAACTCTCCAATCTTAAATTTTATTAATTACTATCATGTTCCGCTTCCCTCAGCGGATAGTTCTATTCCAGTGACTTCCTTAACCTCAACTGCACTCCCCTCAGCGGAGAGTTCTATTCCAGTGACTTCCTTAACCTCAACTGCACTCCCCTCAGCCGTTAGCTCATCAACCGCCTCACTTGTTTCTGCTGCCACAGCGGTATCGTCTTGCTGTTCCAATCTAGGTGCTCGTTCTCGCTTCCGCTCTCGTTCCTTGCGCATTTTTTCCCTATAACTAGTAGCATCATTGTGTTCCAGTCGAGGTCTTAGGTCTCGCTTTCGCTCTCGTTCGTTTCGATTTCTATCTACTTCATTCGTGACTGCAAGACTAGTGGAATAAACAAAAAGTAATAAAAATGAAACAAAAAACACAATTTTAAACTTCATAAACAAAAATGACCTCATGTAGCCAAAAAATTAAAATAAAACCACAAAAATTTTAATCATTTATTACTGCTATAGTCAACAATTTAACGATCTAATTTAGAGTTTATTTTTTAGCCACTTAGGCGGTTTTGTTCCATGAACAGTGAATTTGATGGTTATTTCTCCCGCCTACTAAGTGGATATAAATAGAGAGTCAGAATTTTTCTTGGGGGGAACATTCTATCCCAAATTTGTTCATGAAAATATTTCAGAAATCTCTTCAAGTACGGGCGGTTTGTTGTTTATGATTTTAGTGTTGAGTTATATTGGGTTGATGGTTATGTTAGGGGCTCGTCCGCTTTATGTGCATTTAAATGAAAAGCTCCTGTTGAAATCCATTGGCGGGCCATAGGTTCCAGTTTGTTATGGGTTGATTTTTATTCTCACCTGGGCTGTTAGCCACATCCCTTTAAGGTTGGGAGTTCGCTCTCTGAACGGCAGAGGTTTTTGATGATAGTAGAAAGTTAGTTATGGAACTATTTCCTGATTATGAAAAACCAACCGCACCTCTTGCGGATCGCTTGCGCCCTGACAACTGGGAAGGGTTTGCGGGGCAGAAGCATCTTATCGGAGAAGGATTGCCTTTAAGAGAATTGGTGGAATCTGGTTCGAAACTATCTTTCATATTATGGGGCCCACCTGGAACAGGTAAAACAACCCTCGCACGGATTGCGGCACGACTGACTGAAAGCGAGTTTCATGAGATCAGTGCGGTGAATGCCGGTGTCGCTGATATCAGAAAGGTCATTGAATGTGCCCGCCAGCTTTGGAAGACCCATCAACAGGGAACAATAATCTTCATTGATGAAATTCACCGGTTTAATAAAGCCCAGCAGGATGCCGTACTTCCTCATATTGAAGATGGAACAGTTCGTTTGATCGGCAGTACAACCGAGAACCCTTCATTTGAGGTAATACCTTCACTTAGATCGCGTTGCCAGATTTTTCGGCTCGACTTTTTGGGGCGGGAACAAATTCATGAAATCCTAGACAGAGCTTTGAATGATACTGAAAAGGGTTTGGGAGAGGCAGATATTGAAATTTCTCAAGAAGCAATAGAAATGATTGTCAGTCATGCAAATGGAGATGCTCGCCGTGCACTAAATGTTTTGGAAGCAGCAAATGAGATAGGTGTTCGGAAGAACTTGAAACAGGTTGATCTAAAGATAGTAGAGGGGGTTGTTCAAAAAGCATCTACACTTTTTGATAAAAAAGGCACTGAACATTACGATCATGCCTCAGCGTTCCAGAAAAGTTTACGTGGCTCAGATGCAGATGCGGCAATTTACTGGCTGGCAAAACTGATTGATGGGGGTGAAGACCCTCGTTTTATTGTTCGCAGGTTGTTGGTCACTGCGGCTGAAGATGTGGGAAACGCTGACCCTCAAGCATTCATATTGGCGCAGGCTGTGGCGAATTCTGTGGAAAAGCTGGGATTTCCAGAAGCACGCATACCTCTTGCTCAGGCAGTGATCTATGTGGCACAGGCTCCGAAGGATAATTCTGCGATTGTCGCTATAGATAAGGCTTTGGACGATATCCAGAATAAGGGGCATTCCTATCCTGTCCCGGATCATTTGAAAGACACGCATTATAAAGATGCTAAATCAAAGTATGGATTTGGTGTGGACTATAAGTACCCGCATGACTTTCCTGGCTCGACGGTTGAGCAGGAGTATCTACCAAAATCTTTAAAAGATCGTAAATATATACCTGAAAAAAAATGAATTGGTAGGTTGTGCCCTTCGTGGTATAGAACACAACCATGGTTTTAATTTGAGGAAAACGAATGAACATGAATACTAGATTTGATAATGTTGAACAGATTTTTGAAGGCCGGTTGCGAGGTAACCAGCTTATGTTGAGTGGAAAAGGACTAAGCGTCGAAGAATCTCGTTTACTGTGGCAGTCACCTAGAATGAGGGAAATCAGTTGGCTGGATTTAGATGATAATAACCTGGGAGATCAGGGAGTTCAGTTATTGACCGAATGCGAATTTTTAGAAAATATCCAGTATTTAAACCTCAACCAGAATAATGTAAGCGATGAAGGCTTGAAGTTCCTAGCCAATGCCAAATATCTCGGTAAACTTAAACGTTTGCACCTGAAGGGAAACCCAATAAAGGGTGAAGGCATTCTATATTTATTCAACTCTGAAACACTGGTTAATTTGGCTACCTTTCAGTTAAATGAAGGTTGGACATGTAAAAAAAAGGAAGGGTGGCGTTACAAGCCGCAGATCTGAGTCATGTCTTCTACTTCCAACCAACTGCATATTCATATATCAGCACAAGACCGCCCTGGGATTCTGGCTGAAACTTTAGCATTCATAGTTCAGTCCCATTGCAATGTAGTCGATATCAAGCAATTTGTTTTTAACGGTTTACTCAATCTATCCATTTTGCTTGACGGGTGCGATGAAGCCAAGATTCAACCCCTTCGAGACGCACTATCCGGTTATGCTGAAAAAATGAATTTCAAAGCCACTCTGTATCCCTGGGAAACAGCGATAAGGCCAGAGGCCCCTTATATCCATCGTTCAGTTGTGACCTTGCTCTGTGATTCCATGCCATCCACGGGATTTTTGGAAATCACGAGAATTTTCGCTGAGCTTGATATAAATATCCTGCGTATTGAGCAATTGGGCTCAGGGGATGTGCATGCACTGGAGTTTATTATCGGAACCCGCGAGGTCCACTCATCAGAAGATGTCCTGGATGCCTTGGTGAAGTTTAAAGAAAATTATCGGGTCGATATTGCTGTTCAGGAAGAGACTTATTTCAGACGTAATAAAAGGTTGATTGTGCTCGATGCTGATATGACTTTCTTGCAGTGTGAAGTTATTGATGAACTGGGAAAGTTGGCCGGGGTGGGAGAGGAGATGGCCGGGATTACACATCAGGCTATGAATGGTCAAATCGACTTTGAATCAGCATTACGTAAAAGAGTTAAATTGTTAAAAGGACTATCTGTAGAAAAACTGTATCAACTCTCCAGCTTATTACCTCTTACACCGGGGGCAGAGTCTCTGGTTTATATTTTGAAACACCTTGGATATAAAATTGCTCTGGTCAGCGGTGGTTTTCAGTTCTTTATAGATAAGATTCGCGAAAATTATGGTTTGGACTATGGTGTTGCAAATCAGTTGAGAATAGAAAATGGTAAAGTTTCTGGTGAGCTGGAAGGGCAGATTATTGATGCGGAAGCCAAAGAAAAAACATTGATTGCTCTAGCCGAAAAGGAAGGATTCTCCCTGCGTCAGGTAGTGGCAGTTGGTGATGGGGCTAACGATATTAAGATGCTGGCAAAGGCAGGATTGGGGATTGCCTTTAACGCCAAACCTATCGTGCAACGCCAGGCAAATGCAAGCATCAACCAGTCTGACTTAAGATTAATTCTTTATTTTTTAGGGATTAACGGAAAAGAACTTCAGGAGTTAGATGATCTGTCTGGAGGCGAGCAGTCCTGGCCTTCAGAAAAATGATAGAGGTTTAATAGGTTTGAGCGGGTTCTTTAGATTTATAAGCAAGGTCTCTAATTGATACAATTCCTGCTATCTCATCATCTTTTGTGACAGCCAGATGGTTGATATTGTATTTTTGCATCAGTGACCCGGCATCAGAGATTGTTAAGTATATATCTACGGCTAAGATTGATTCCTCCATAATTTTGGAAACTGGAGTTTTTTGATTTAGGCCTTCACAGACCAATTTATGTAAGAGATCCTTCTTAACCAAAATGCTTACATAAACCTGGTATCCCTTTATTAATGAGAAACCAATTTCACTTCCTTGGCTGATCCAAACGGGGTCAGGTCATAAGCGGCATATAGGCCCTGCCTTCCTGTTCCAAAGATTGCGTAGCGATAACCCACGGGCAATTAAGTTTGAGAAGTGATGCTTTTTAAATATGGTTTTTAATCTATAAGCACCAGACCAATAGCATGGGTTGGGGTACAGGGGGTCTGTTTACCAAGATCACCCCAGCCGTTATTGTGGACGGTTTCATTAACATCAATTCCGCAGGCTTGAAGGGTTGGCCGGGCTTTTTCAGGATATTGACAACAAGTTGAAATGGTGCAGGGGTCGCACAAGTCACAGGGAGTAGCAGATAATGCAAATGCCTTGCTGAAACCTTTCTCTTTTAAAAGACTTTCCAACTGGACCACAATTTCTCTTACGTTTGTTTCCGGACTTGCGTTTATCAGCAGGGCTTTTTCGTAATCTGAAAGGACTTCCGACATTTCTTCTGTATCGGGTGCAAAGGGAGGGCAGGTTAAAAGCGAACCGTAATGGGAACAGCCATATTGGCACTGTAACTTCATCCAATGAGCCATGGATATGGTCTTTGTTAAAATCACCTTTGCTTTGGTGCAACCCAAGCCTATTGCTTCCTGAATAAGCTCTTGATTCGAGCGAATATTTTGAGGCAGGGATTTTATGTTTTCTGAAGTCATGGTATTTCCCGATGGTGATTGATGCTCTGATATTATTTAGTGGATGAGGCTTAGGGTCAAGAACATACTTTCTTGAGTTTCCAAAGAAGGTTTCCACAGATCCGAAAATTTAAAATATATCATTTTAATCATTGATAGTTAAGGTTTTATCGTTTCTAATGGGTTGTCAATGGGCTCTCATATTTTACGGGATGCAATACAGCAACAACGGGTGAGAAGATGGGGTTTCCTTTTAAAGCAATTGGTTTTGACTGGGCGCATACTTTGGTCGATTTGGGAGAAGAGGGTGACAGTCCTCCTTTGGAGAAAGTATTTACCTTCCTGAGGGATAAACAAATTGAACTGCCGGATTTTGAAACTTGTCTGGCAAAATCCCGGGAACTTTTTCGACCGATGATAGAACAATCCCGTAAAACTCATCGAGAAGCTCGCTATGAAGAGGTTTTGCAGTATCTACTTTTCTATTTCAAAATTCAATGGCAGGGAAAGGTTACAATTCCAGAACTCTTGCAGGTTTATTATAAAGAGGTTTATAGAGAGCGAGTGGTTTTCCCCGAGGTCAACACAGTTCTCAATCAATTGAGTCAGTGGGGAATTAAAATGGGAATTATTTCCAACACCACTAACCCGGTTTTTATGAAGGAAGAAGAGCTGGAAGCTACTGGCTTGAAGAAATATTTTGATTTCACTATTTATTCCTCAGGTGTTCCTTATCGCAAACCTCATCCATCCATTTTTCAACTTGCGATCAGCCAGTTTAAATTAGAACCCTCGGAAATTTTGTTTGTGGGAGACAGTCTTTCAATGGATATATTGGGAGCGCGCGGGGTGGGTATGAAAACCGCATGGATCAACCGTAAAAAAGAAAAATCAGATATCATCCCCGATTATGAAATTGTGTCCCTGGAAGACTTGTTAAGGATTCATTGGGTGGAGGCATGAGCCACAAATTTTTTGTACCTGAAGAACAAATTGTCAGTGACAAAGTGACGCTTACCGGCTCGGATGTTTCGCATATCAGGACTGTTTTAAGGTTAAAGCCTGGAGCTTCTATCAAGGTGATCAGCGGCTCGGACAAATTACTCACGGTTCGTTTGATAGAGGTCAAAGCAAAAATAATACATGGAGAGGTTGTTGGGTCAGAAAAATTCGAAGTAGAGTCTCCTTTAAAGGTACATTTGGGCCTCGCATTGACCAGGGGGAACAAGTTTGATTCGGCCTTAAGAAAATCAGTGGAGCTGGGTGTTTATAGTGTTACTCCTTTGACCACAGATCGATGCGTGGTAAAAATGCATCAGGCTGGGAATAAAACCGAGCGTTGGAAGAAAATTGCCCTGGAAAGTGCCAAGCAATGCGGGCGTACTGAAATACCTTTCGTGGCAGAAGAAGTAGGTACTTTGGAAACGTTTTGCAAAAATAACCATGATCGAGACCTTAACCTGGTTTTTTGGGAAATGGAGGAAAACTATTCCCTGAAAAATTTAAACCTGGTCAAAGCACCGCATTCAGTAGGTGTTTTGATTGGTCCCGAGGGTGGATTCAGCTCTAATGAGATCAAGAAGGTCCATGATTTCGGTTTTCATACCATAGGGCTGGGACCCCGTATTCTTAAAGCTGAAACGGCCCCTGTGGTGGCGTTGGCACTTTTGCAATCACTTTGGGGTGATATATAAAAAGTTAAGCTTGGCAATAAAACTTGCTATTATTAACCTTAGTTTATAAGTAGAAACCTTGAATTAATGAGTTGACCATGGCTTATCAGTGCAAGCTTGACATTTTTGAAGGCCCTTTGGATCTATTGCTCCATTTAATCAAAGAGCAAAAAATGGATATCTACGATATTCCTATTGCTCAAATCACACGGCAGTACATGGACTACCTTGCGCTGATGCAGGAGTTGAACCTTGAAGTGGTCGGTGAATACCTGGTGATGGCGGCAGAGCTGGCGCGTATCAAATCAAAAACTTTGTTGCCGGCTCCAGAAGTTGATGGGGAATTCGATGAGGGCAGTGGAGAGGACCCGCGTGCGGAATTAATGCGCAGACTGAAAGAATACCAGCGCTATCGGGACGCGGCCTTCGAGTTAAGGATGAAGGAACATGATCGGCAACAGGTTTTTGCCCGTGGTGGACAGATCGAAATTGATGATAGTTCTGAAGAACGGGAACTTGTTGATGCGTCGGTATTTGATTTGTTGAAAGCCTACCAGAAAATTCTGGATACAAAGTCCTTTGAAAAAGACTATGAAATTGAAATTACAGAAATGTCTGTTACGGGACAGATTCAGCATATTATGGAAATTCTTAACGCTTCTGAAAGTGTTACGTTTGAATCCCTGTTTACGGTGTTAAATACCAGACAGGAGGTTATCGTCACTTTTCTTGCTATTTTGGAGTTAATGCGTCTTAAACTATTGCGCGTTCAGCAAACACGCCACTTTGAAACAATCCGAATCTATAAGTCCGCAGATGAGGAAACTCAGGATGCCATTTTGGAGGAGTACCACCGTACCCTCGACTCTGAAGGGCCATCTTAAGGCCATATTTTTAATGCCTTTTCAAATTCTTTTTTTGCTTTTTCCCATTCCCGCTGCTTATAGTTTTTTAATCCCTCGAAATAAAATGGCATTACCTTTTTGACCGACTCATCGGTTTCGCCTTGTTTTCCTAATAGTTCGAATATTTTTATGGGAGTCGATCTGCCGACCACTCTCAAAACATCCAGTTCCCTGACCTCAATGAATTCTCTGGCCGCGTTGTAAGTGGACTCGTTGATAAGGGAATAAGTACGATATTCTTTATTGGCTCCTTTTTATGAAACTATTTGGAATGGGGGCTTTCCGTCTGGTCCCGTGTGAGATATAATAAATCTATAAACAATAGTTTACATCCCATACCAAATACTATGCTTCGTCAAATCAAAGAAGATGTAAGTGTTGCTATCGAAAAAGATCCTGCTGCAAGGAATTTTCTCGAGGTGCTGTTATTGTATCCCGGTGTTCATGCGTTGATCAGCTACCGTTTAGCGCATTGGTTATGGAATTTGGGTTTCAATTTCCTGGCCAGGGCTTTATCTCAGTTTTCCAGGTGGATAACTGGTATAGAAATACACCCGGCAGCAAAAATTGGTCATAGGTTTTTTATTGACCATGGTATGGGAGTGGTGATCGGTGAAACTTCCGAGGTGGGGAACAATGTATTTATCTATCATGGTGTCACATTGGGAGGACTCGCGACTAAAAAGGCAAAACGTCACCCGACTATATCTGATAATGTAGTGATTGGCGCCGGTGCACAAGTTTTAGGCCCTATACACGTTGGTCGTAACACGAAAATTGGTTCTGGATCGGTGGTTCTTCAGGATGTGCCAGAATACTCCACTGTAATCGGCGTTCCGGGTAGAGTGGTTTTTTCCGGTGTTTCTTCTGATGTTGAAGATAATGAGGGACTGGAGTCTTTCCCGGATCCTGTTGCCCGGGCTATAGAGTGCATGTTAGACAGATTGCCGCAAATGGAAAAAGAAATTCGTCAATTAAAGGAAACCCTGAAACAGAATGGAGTAGATCCCGCGTCTATCAAGTCGGAGACCCTTCCACTATCAAAGGAGGCCAACGTTAACCCTGAGCAATAGGGGGGCAATGGCTACAATCTTGCTAAAAGGTTACATCTTTTCTTTCTTTTTAATCTGACTTCTATTTTTTTACAGGTTTAGTTTGAGTAAAATTTATCTTGATCATAACGCCACAACCCCGATGGCTCCTGAAGTTCTGGAACTCGTTGCATCGGTAATGCGGAGCCAGATAGGAAACCCTTCGAGCGTGCATTCTATAGGCAGGTCGGCCCGGGTTATGGTAGACGAAGCCCGTGAGCAGGTAGCCGCTCTCATTGGAGCTTCACCCTCAGAAATTATTTTTACCAGTGGGGGAACCGAGGCAAATAACTTTGCCCTTTTGGGTGTGGCCCTGAGCACTGGAAAAGTTGTCGGTCATATTGTTACAAGTCAGGTTGAGCACCCTTCCATTTTGAACCCCTGCCTGCAACTTGAAAAACTGGGGTTTGATGTGGGCCGGTTGTCGGTAGACAGGCTGGGGCGGGTCGAACCATTAGCAGACAGTATAAGGGAGTCGACCCTTCTTGTGTCTCTGCAGCATGCCAACAGTGAGACTGGTGTGATGCAGGATATTGTGAAAGCGGGTGATGTGGTGCAGAATAAAGGGGTTCTCTTTCATACGGATGCTGTGCAAAGTGTTGGCAAGATACCTTTTAGCGTTAAAGATATGCCCATCGATATGTTATCCATTTCCGCGCATAAGTTGAATGGCCCAAAGGGGGTTGGGGCTCTTTATCTAAGGAAAGGGACTGCTGATTTGTTTTCACCTGTTTGTGGAGGGGGGCAGGAAAAGAAAAGAAGGGGGGGGACAGAAAATGTAGCTGGTATAGTTGGTTTTGGCAAAGCATGTGAACTGGCACTTTCGAATTTGCAGAAATCCACACAATTATCCTCCCTGCGTGATCACTTCCTCAATTTGGTGACTGAACGGATTTCAGGAGTCGAAGTTTTTGGTGATGTTGAAAACAGGCTGCCAAATACTTTGAACCTCGGTTTTGATGGGGTTGAAGGAGATACTTTGCTCATTGGTCTGGATATGGCCGGAGTGGCTGTTTCGACAGGATCGGCATGTAGTTCGGGGTCTGGACTGCCTTCTCCTGTTTTAACAGCAATGGGCATACCGGCAGATAAAATCAACTCTTCAATCCGTTTTAGTTTAGGCTGGAGTAATACCAGGGAAGAAATTGAAAGGGCTGCCGAGATCGTGAGTCAAACAGTGTCTCTCAACAGGTCGGGAACCCGTGCCTGAAAAACGAAATTCACCTTTCCAAATTTGGGGGAATTTACATATATTTAGCTGAAAAATCCATTTATAATGAGGTTGACATTATATAGACAACCTCATATAATTCATTGATTATTAAGGAGTAGTATTCCTTTTGGTAACTTGATGGAGTCAAACATGCCTTCCACCAACATATTTTCGCGCCTTCTTCTTTTAGCGGTGCTTATATTTTCTTTAGCTTTTTCCGGTTGCAGTTATCTTCCATGGGCTGGTGAAGATGAAGATGATTTGGCTTTTGAAGAAGATTTTCCTTTTGAAGCTGAAGATGATGAAATGGATTTTGGTGATGAAAGACGAGATAGACGGGACAGGCGAGTGGATTCAGGTGAGGATGATTTCTTTGCTGAAGACAGCGAATTTTCCGATTTAGACGCGAGTGATGACGGGTTCATGGAAGACGACCCCGATGGTTTTGCCAGTGTTGATCAGCGCACGGATAAAAATGAATTAAAAGGTGATGTGGAAAGTCTGCAAAGCCAGCAGGAGGCTTTGATCAGTAAGGTTCGCGAACTTGAAGAAATATTGAGCACCTTGGAGCCGAAGATCACTGCTGCGAGTGAGAGGCTTGAAGGAAGTGTTTCTTCTGTAACAGACTCTTCTGACTTTCTGGAGCCGGAGGTAGAGGACCTGAAGGCACAGGTGTCCCGCCTAAATGAAGAGATCGCTAGAATTAAAATGCAGAAATCACGGGCTGCTCCGGCAACCAAAAGGCGTATGCGAAGAGCAGTGGTTAAGACTCCTCCTGAGTATGATAAAGCCCTGAATGCATACAGAAGCAAGAATTATGACGAGTCTATTTTGCTGTTTCAGAATTTAGCGCTCAGTAATCCCCCAAATAAATTAAAAGATAATATCGCATTTTGGATTGGTACCAATTATGTCGCTTTGGAGATGTATGATGACGCTGTCCTCCAGTTTGAGACAGTATTAAACAAATATCCCCGGGGCAATAAGGTGCATGACTCACGCTATATGTTAGGGCTGACCTATTCCAAAAAAGGGGAAACCAGCCGTGCGGTTGAAATCCTTGAAGGTGCTTTAAAGAAGAATCCTCCCTCAGAAGTACGTGGTAAAATTCTTGCCCAACTGAATCAGATTCAGTAACGAGCCTTATTCTATCGATTTGTCTTTTATCGGTTGAAGACCATTTAGTTTTAGGTTATTCTCCATTTTGGAGGCTAATGCAGGCCATTATTAGCTGTTCCATTAGCCTACCGGTCATTTGAGTTCCCGTTTCTTCTTTTAGAAGTCCTTTTAAATTCAAATTATGTTTTTTGCTTCCCTGGAAGACAGGAATTCCGATTTGTTTGACTTTAATTTTCAGGTAGTGAGTATGGGGAAGGTTGGTTTATGATGGCTGACACGAAAGTTATAGCTGTTATACCCGCACGCTGGTCTTCTTCCCGTTTCCCAGGCAAACCTCTTGCCTTGATTCAAGGCAAACCAATGATTCAATGGGTATATGAACAGGCAAGTAAAACAAAATGTGTGTCTGAATTGATCGTTGCAACAGATGACTCGCGTATTCTGGATACAGTAAATGGGTTTGGTGGAAAAGCGGTTATGACTTCATCAGACCATGAGTCGGGAACCGACCGTATTGCTGAGGTGATCCGGGATATAAACTGTGAGGTCGTTGTGAATGTGCAGGGAGATGAGCCTCTGATACCCCCTTCAAATATTGACCTCATCGTAAAACCTCTGTTGGAAGGGATTTCTCAATCGACGGTTACTTTAAGAATCCCGATAAAATCACACAAAGAACTGTTGGATCGTAATATAACTAAAGTTGTTGTGGATAAATTTGACCAGGCGCTATACTTTTCTAAAGCTCCTATTCCGTGGGACAGGGATAATAATGGTATAAATTCTTCAGTCGATCACTTGAAGCCTTTTTGGTATAAGCATATTGGACTTTATGCATACAAAAAATCATTTTTGATGGAATTTAGCAGCTTGCCTGAGTCTAATCTTGAGAAAATTGAAAAACTGGAACAGCTAAGAATACTTGAAAACGGACATGGTATAAAAGTTGTTGAAACAGATTTGGATTCGATCGGTGTAGATAGTGAATCAGACTTAGCTCTTATAGAAGAGCGCCTGGCTGAACAGTCGGTTTTACCCTGAACCTGAAATTATTGAGGATGTTAAGTGAAAAAACGGACTAATGGAAAGAAAGTGAAATATATTTTCGTAACAGGTGGGGTTCTATCATCTTTAGGAAAAGGAATTGCCGCTTCTTCAATAGGCAGTTTGCTGGAATGCACGGGGCTTAAAATAACCATTCTTAAACTGGATCCATATATCAATGTGGACCCGGGTACTATGAACCCATTCCAGCATGGTGAAGTCTATGTGACAGATGATGGTGCGGAAACTGACTTGGACCTTGGTCATTATGAGCGGTTCACTCATGCAAAAATGCGCCGGGCAAACAATATCACCGCAGGACGTATTTACAATAATGTGATCCAAAAAGAACGTAAGGGAGAATATCTAGGGGCAACCGTACAGGTAATTCCACATATTACTGATGAGATCAAAAACCATATCCGTTCTGTTGGTAGCACCAGTAATGTGGATGTGGTTATTTGTGAAATAGGGGGTACGGTCGGTGATATTGAAAGTTTGCCATTTATGGAGGCCATTCGCCAGTTCCGGTTCGATGTTAAGCCTAAAGACGTGCTTTATGTCCACCTGACTCTGGTTCCCTATATTAAAACCTCTGACGAACTTAAAACAAAACCCACACAGCACAGTGTTCAGAAATTGAGGGAAATTGGTATTCAACCGGACGTTCTATTATGTCGAACGGAGAAGAAACTCTCTAAAGGTATCAAAGAAAAAATAGCTTTGTTTTGTAGTGTCGAACCAAGCTCTGTAATAACTGCTATGGATGTTGCTTCTATCTATGAAGTTCCTCTTAGTTTGGAGAAAGAGGGGTTGTGTGAAATCATTCTGGATAAACTGGGGATGAAGGAGAAAAAACCGGATCTCGAACGATGGGAAAAGATCAATCATACCTTAAAAAAACCGGAAAGCGAGGTCAGGATTGGTATTGTCGGGAAATATGTGGATCTGAAAGAATCTTATAAAAGCCTTACCGAGGCTTTGATACATGGTGGAATTGGGAATAATTCACGCGTTATTTTTGACTGGGTGGATGCGGAGGATCTTGAAAAAGAAGGAGGCCAGGATTTACTGAAGGCCTGTGATGGAATTCTCGTGCCAGGGGGTTTTGGGGACAGAGGCATTGAAGGGAAAATAAAAGCGGTTCAATATTCTCGTGAAAACAAGATCCCTTATTTCGGGATTTGTCTCGGTATGCATTGTGCCGCGATTGAATTTGCGCGACATGTTGCCAATCTAAAAAATGCCAATAGTGCGGAATTCTCCACAACTTCTCCTTATCTGGTTATAGATCTGCTTCCCGATCAGGACTCGCAGGGAGATAAGGGAGGTACCATGCGGCTAGGGGAATACCCCTGCCAGTTAAGAAAAAATTCGAACGCATTTAAAGCTTATGGCAAAAGAGAAATCGAAGAGCGACACAGACATCGTTATGAGTTTAACAATATGTATCGCATCGAAATGGAAGAAGCGGGCCTGGTTTTTAGCGGATTATCTCCCAATGGGAACCTTGTTGAGATCATCGAATTAAAAGACCACCCGTGGTTTCTGGCCGGTCAGTTTCATCCGGAATTCAAATCATCCCCCATGAGCCCGCATCCCTTGTTCCGTGACTTTATCTCTTCGTCACTGGAGCATCGCAACGGTAATGGTAAAAAACCTTAATCAAGTTTTTGGCATTTCGTAGCGTTCCTTGTAGTTTCTTATTCGCGCATTAGTCTTTTCTTTGCTATCCCGCTTATTCACCCTCAGCCAGTCGATGGCTAGTTTTTCTGCTATTATTTTACCCACCTCTTTATCTTCCCAGTAACCTGTGTGGCTGATGGGTGTTCCGCCTGAAATAAATGACCCGACGATACATTTGATTCCGCGGAAAAGATAGCCCAGTTGCCTGAGATCCCTTTGCAGTTCTTTGACCTGTTGTGGCGAAGCAGCATCTGAACCATGTGAAAGTGTAAGCCCGGGTTTTTTATAGATTCTTGAGGGCATATTTTGAGAAAAATGCATCTTATATCAAGTCAGTTTGACTAAAATAAACAAAGCCCGTCATTTTATCCCTATAAGTATATATTAGTTTTATCTTGTATTTCTCTCTTTATAAATAATCAACCATAAATTGTGAAATGGTAAAGACTTCAGGTTAGGGACTTATCAGTCTTCAAATAAATAAGAGGGTTAGGGCTTTATGGGTATTTGCTGATTTGGGGAGATAGGGAGGGTTAAGCCATGGCTCGAATGATATCACGTTTTCCGATTATTCCGACTAGTTTGTCGCCATTCAGAACAGGGAGGGTGTGTATATCTTTTTCGGCCATCATAGTAGTGATTTCGCTGAGTTCTGTATCGGGAGAAACGGTGACAGGGTTTTTATGGTAAATATCTTCAATTTTTGATCCAGTCAGTTTTTTACATCATCTTCAAACTTCTTCTCGCTTTCCAGAAACAGGACAGCATCGAACAGGGCGATTACTGTAGGAATGTGGAGTTTCTTGTTCTGCTCAATCAAGTCGCCCTGAGTGACAACACCGACAACCTTTCCACCTTCATCAAGAACTGGGACCCCGTTAAAATGGTTTTCAAGAAATAGTTTCGAAAGATCACTTATGAGTTGATCTTTTTTTACTGTGACCACATCCCGAGTCATGATGTCGCTTGCCGTTTTCATTCTTTTCTCCGTTTCTTTGAACTGTTTATCAGTCCTGCTTGTTTAGATTAGATACTTTCCTCAGCTGATCTATTCCCTCTAAAGTAGGGCGTTGTGTTTCAGGTTGTTTTTCACTTTTAACTTTTTGGCTTGGTCTTTGGTTCTTTCTTCTAAACATGTTACTGAAGAATTGCATGACTGTTATGATGAAGTCTAAGAATCGATCTACGAATTTGAAAGGCAATTCTTTTTGCATTTTGTAGACCACATATACAACCACAATAATAAGAATAATATTGGGTATCCACACCGAAGTGTATGCATGAATTTTACCGATTCTTCCCAGGTTCTGGGTCATAATCAGGCCAATATAATAAATCATGATAACGGCAACGGTAATTCCAAAGCTACCAGACTTTCCAGACCGGCTTGATTTTATGCCGAGTGGTGCACCAAGAAATGCAAATAGAAGGCAGGTAAAAGGTATGGAAAACTTTTTACTCAACTCGACTTCAGGGCCATGGGTGGGAAGCCCTTTTGCCTTCATATCCTTGATTTTTTCTTTGATTTTTGCAAACGACATTTCTTTGTTCCCGACAAGGGCCTCTTCTTCCAGCCTTTCCGTGTCTGGGAGACTCAGGTTGATGTCATAACGATCAAAATTTAAAGTCTGATAATCTCCTCTTTCATTACTCAACTCATGAATGGTTCCATTATCCAGCTTAAGTTGAATTTTGAGGGTTTTCGGGTTTGGAAAGATCACTCCCTGCTCAGACGTGATTATTTGTGGATTTTTCGGATTGGTCGTGTCGGCTATAAAAACTCCTTTTAACAAAGAGTTTTGATGGTGTTCTTTTACCAATAGAATCAGGTTTTTGAAATCCCGGTTGAAGACATTAGGCTGAATATCAATGTTGGCACGGTTCTTTATGATGTCATACACCAGAACTTTATAAGAGTGGTTGCCCCATGGAAGTGCCAGGAACATAATGATATTGGCAAATAAATATGCAATTAATGAAAATAGTAGAACAGGCTTCATGAGTTCCAAAAAACTCCAGTTGCACGACTTCATGGCAACCCATTCGTTATTAGCTGAAAACTGGTTGAAAGTCACAACAGAAGCCATAAGAACTGCCATGGGAATGGTGATGGCAAAAAAAGCCGGGGAGATATAGACCATCATCATTATCATTTCCAGAAAAGAAACCCCACGGTTGACGATCATTTCAGCAAGAAACAGGAATTTGTCCAGATAGAGGACCATTGTCATGGCAAAAATGCTGATCAAGAAGATCTTTAACAGCTCTTTGAGAATGTATTTGTCAATGGTTTTAAATATCATTTAACGGGGTGTATCAATATAATGGTCTGCAAACAGGCTGGAATTATTGATTAAAGAAACGAAAGGTTTCTTTTTATAATTCGTCACATTATACTACATCATGGCATCGGGTTTATATTCCATCCTTTTTAAATTTAATGAGTATTTCAGTTAAAAAATATAAGCATAAAAGATTACCTCACTGGTTAAAAACCAGACTTCCCGGAACCTCAAGATTTTTTCAATTAAAATCACTATTAAAAAAAAGTGGATTGAATACGGTTTGCGAGTCTGCATCCTGTCCAAATATTGGCACCTGTTGGGATGCCGGCACTTTGACCTTTATGATCCTGGGAGACAGTTGCAGCAGGGCTTGTCGGTTTTGCGATGTGCCTACAGGTTCCTTGAGTATTCCTGACCCAGATGAGCCTGACAAGGTAGCCCTGTCTCTTTCAAAGCTGGGTTTAAAATTTGCGGTTATAACTTCTGTGGATCGCGATGACCTGCCAGATGGCGGGGCAGGTCAGTGGGTTCAAACCATCAAGGCAATTCGAAACCAGTGCCCAGGCGTTAAGATTGAAACATTGATTCCTGACTTTCAGGGAAAAACGAA